>CASDUB010000135.1 GCA_949283905.1 uncultured Lachnospiraceae bacterium
CTGGTTGTTTGAAAGTTTGTCAGTCGGAACAGGGTAATAGCCTTCAATGTGTTCTGTGGCAAGAATCGGAGTGCCGGCAGCGACAGTACCGATAACCGGAACCATCACCATGCTGTCAGAAGCAGGTCTGTCTGAAGTAACAGGTTCAGACATCTGAGTATTAGATTCTGAAGAGGTCGCGTCAACTATTTTGATCGACCGCGAACTGTGGCTGTCTTTTATGATCTAGCCTTTATTTTCGAGAGACTCAAGATAAGCATGAACGGATGATGTCGATTTGAGCCCTACGGCGGAGCATATCTCTCTGATAGACGGAGGGTATCCTTTATCGGAAATTGTTTTTTTCAGATAATCAAGTATAAGCTGCGCTCTGGCAGTGAGTTTGGTTTTGTCGTGCATATATATCTCCATTTTAAAGTTGAAAAATCTTTTGAATCTGAAATTATTGTAAATGATGCATGAAAAAAATGCAAACAAATATTCGGAAAAAACGTTCGAAATGTTTGCTTTATTTGTTCTGATAAGTTATACTTTGAGACAGACGGAAAAGTGTATTTTATTAAATTATTATCCACGGATTTTAGAAAATTATTGGCGAATTATTATCCATAGATTTTATAAAAAATAATGACTTATCCGCGATTTTTTAGTATAATCCAAGTGATAATGTTTTCTGCCGCAATACAGACATGTATATCGGCAGAATAATTCGAAATAAATAATGAGCAAGAGGATGAAAGAATGATTTTTAACGAAAAAACAAAATTGGGACAGTTGTTTGAGGATGAAGAGTGCGCGCTTGACTGTATTTATTATGTGACCCGCAAGCTTGATATGACAGATGACCAGGAAAGCGAGTGTCTTAATTATACTATTTATGATATTGCTGAAATGGAAGGCATGGACGCCGAAAAATTGGCAAAGAAGATTCAGAAATATTATAAGAAAAATGCCGATGATTTTATCGAAAAGATAGAATTTGTTTCAATCCTCGATAAAGACGATTATGATGAAGACGATGATGATGAAGAAGAGCAGATTGTACCTGTTTCAGATAATAATGCAGCGGTTCAAAGTGAAGTTAAATCCGAAGAAAGCGCAGAACCTTCAGACGAGATAGTCGTTCAGGCAGCCGAAGTGCAGGATAAAGCAGAAGAGCCTGAGGCAGTAATTGAACAGCCGGAGATAATTGCAGAGCAGCCTGAGTCAAAGCAGGAGCCAAGCGCGCCGCAGCAGGAGAGCACACCGCAGCAGCCTAAACAGCCTGTAGTTCAGCCTGCATTGGCAAGCGCGGAGAATTTAAGCCCGGATGAAGTTCTGACGAGAGTTAAAGATGCTCTTGCAGAAGCAGGATACGATCCGTATAAACAGCTCGCGCAGTATTTCGTCACAAAAGATGCAACATATATAACAAGTAAAGGAAATGCGCGAAATCTTATCAGATCGGCAGATACACATTCGCTTATAGAAGCTTTGATAAAAAAATATTTTAAATAAATACAGCTTTAAAATTCCGATGATTGAAATATCAGTCATCGGATTTTTTGCAAATCATTTATGAAAAAGGGGACCGTTATATGAGCTACGCAGATGAGTTATTTATAAATATGTGCAATGATATAATCGAAAACGGAACAAGTACAGAAGGCGAAAAGGTACGCCCTAAATGGCCTGACGGTCAGTCGGCTTATACGATCAAAAAGTTTGGCGTTGTAAACAGATATGATCTGTCAAAAGAATTTCCGGCGATCACACTCAGGAGAACAGCCATAAAGTCAGCTTTTGACGAGATTTTATGGATATGGCAGAAAAAATCAAATAACATACATGATCTCAAAAGCCATATATGGGACGAATGGGCCGACGAAAACGGCTCTATCGGAAAAGCCTACGGATATCAGATGGGTGTAAAGCATAAATATAAAGAAGGCATGATGGATCAGGTGGACAGAGTCCTCTTTGATTTAAAAAACAATCCCTTCAGCAGAAGGATAATGACAAATATTTATGTTCATCAGGATCTTTCGGAAATGGCGTTGTATCCGTGCGCATATTCGATGACCTTTAATGTAGAACAGAAAAAAGGCCATGATAAACTGACGCTCAATGCTATTCTTAACCAGAGATCGCAGGATATCCTTGCGGCAAACAACTGGAACGTGTGCCAGTACGCCCTTCTTTTGATGGCGTTCGCGCAGGTTTCCGACATGGAAGCGGGAGAACTTGTTCATGTCATTGCAGATGCTCATATTTATGACAGACATATTCCTATCATAAAGGAACTTATAAAAAGAGAGACTTATCCTGCACCGAAGGTCAGACTTAATCCTGAAATAAAGGATTTTTATGACTTTACGATGAACGATGTTATTGTTGAGGACTATAAACACGGCGAACAGATAAAAGATATTCCGATCGCCATATGATGAGTCAAGGGAAAAGACGCAAATCGGATGACTCATATCATAAAAATATAAAAAACGAGGTACGCGATGAAACTGATAGCAGCTGTAGATAAAAACTGGGCAATTGGAAATGAAAACAAACTTCTTGAGTCAATACCGGCGGATATGAAGTTTTTCAAAGAAACGACAACCGGTCATGTAGTTATAATGGGAAGAAAGACTCTTGAAAGCTTTCCGGGAGGAAGACCGTTAAAGAACAGAACAAATATAGTCCTCACGACGAACCCGGAGTATGAAAAAGAAGGAGCAATAGTTGTTCACAACATAGATGAACTGAAAGAAGAGATAAAAAAATATGACACCGACGAGCTTTTTGTCATAGGCGGAGGCAGCGTTTACGAGATGCTCCTTCCTTTATGCGATACGGCTTATATTACGAAAATAGACAATGAATATCCGGCGGATACATATTTCCCCAATCTTGACGACGACGGAAACTGGTCGATATCATATCAGAGCGAAATGATGAAACACGAGAATATAGGATACAGGTTTACCACTTACGTTAGGGTATGATGAATCAATGGATAATTCATTTTATAAAAGGACGTAATTATGTACAGAGATAATACAAAACAGATTAAGATCGGAAACAGAGTTATAGGCGGCGGAAATCCGGTGCTGATTCAGTCTATGACAAATACTAAAACACAGGATGTCAAAGCAACTGTAGAACAGATAAAAAGACTCGAGGCGGCGGGATGCGAGATAATCAGATGCGCCGTTCCTGACGAGGAGGCCGCGGCCGCTTTAAAAGAGATCAAAAAGGAAATTTCGATTCCGCTTGTCGCTGATATTCATTTTGATTACAGGCTCGCGATAAAAGCTATGGAAAACGGAGCCGATAAGATAAGGATAAATCCCGGAAATATCGGCGGATCAGAAAAAGTCAGAGCTGTCGTGGACGTCGCGAAAGAGCGGAACATACCTATAAGAGTCGGCGTAAACAGCGGTTCTGTAGAAAAAAAACTCATATAAAAATACGGTCATGTATGTGCCGAAGCGATTGTTGAAAGCGCCATAGACAAGGTTAAGATGATCGAAGATATGGGATATGACAATCTTGTTATAAGCATTAAATCTTCAGATGTCCTTATGTGCGTAAAAGCCCATGAAATGATAGCAAAACAGACAAGATATCCGCTGCATGTGGGAATCACTGAAACAGGCACGGCTTTTTCGGGAAGCGTTAAATCGGCGGCAGGCTTAAGTATGATCATGTATCAGGGGATAGGAGATACGGTAAGAGTATCCCTTTCAGCTGATCCTGTCGAAGAGATAAAAACGGCAAAACTTATACTGCGTACGCTCGGATTGAGAAAAGGCGGAATAGACGTGGTTTCTTGTCCGACATGCGGCAGAACACAGATAGATCTGATATCGCTTGCAAATGAAGTTGAAAATCTTGTTTTAAACTATCCTTACGACATAAAGGTTGCAGTTATGGGATGCGCCGTAAACGGACCGGGCGAAGCAAGAGAAGCCGATCTCGGTGTTGCCGGAGGAATCCGCGAAGGACTCCTGTTCAAAAAAGGCGAAATACTTAAGAAAGTTCCGGAAAGCGAATTGCTCGCAGCGTTAAAGCAGGAACTTGACAATTGGAAGGGATAAAATGGCTGATATTATCAGAGATTTTAAAGAAGTATTCACATCACTGAAATTAGACGAAGAATTATCGCAGATCGCAGATCTGATGCAGGTTTACAGAGTAGCTCTCAGCAAAGATAAAGATGTTCTCAATATCTATATAAGCTCTCACCAGTGGATCAACAGAAAAAAACTTGATAAACTGCAGAATCTGATCAAAAATCAGTTATTCAGAGAATATGTGATCTCGGTAAGGATAAAAGAAGTATTTTATCTTTCGGAACAATATACGCCGGAATCATTCTTCGATAATTACAAAAAGAGCATGAAATATGAGCTGGATGAGAAAAGCCATATCTTGTCTCATCTTTTTCACAGCGCGTCTGTTTCTTTTGATAATGATGAGATGCATATAATACTGCCTGACGCTGCCATCTATAAGCAAAAAGAAGATGAACTTCTGGATTATATCGAAGAAGTCATGAACAGGCGTGCAAATTTTAATATTAAATTCTGCATAGATTATTCCGAGATAAGCGAAGAAGACAGACAGGCAAGAAAAGAAGAAGACTTAAGAAAGATAAAAGAACAGGTAAAAGAAATATCTTCTCATATAGGAAACGGACAGAACTTAAACGAAAGAGATCCTGAAAAAGAAAAACAGGAATCGAAAAATCAAAAGAAAAGCAAAGCGGCCGAAAAACCGAGAGATCCTAATATCATCTACGGATACGATGTGATCGAGGATTCGATACCGATATCGGAAATCACAGAAGGAACAACTGATGTTGTGATCAGAGGTCAGATATTGTCGACCGATTCAAGAGAATTAAAATCGGGAAAGATACTTTTTATCTTTACAATTACGGATTTTACCGATTCGATCTCGGTTAAACTGTTTCTTCCGCCGGAAAAATATGAGGCCCTCGGCCCGCAGCTTAAGGGCGGGATGTTTGTAAAATTAAAAGGAAAAGCGGCAATGGACACTTTTTCAAAAGAAATGAGCATCTCTTTTGTAGGCGGCATCAAGAAAATATCTGATTTCAGAGACACGAGGAAAGACAATTCCCTCAAAAAGAGGATCGAACTGCATTGCCACTCTAAGATGAGCGATATGGATGGCGTGACAGACGCCGCAACGCTTGTAAAAAGGGCGTATGCATGGGGACATCCGGCGATCGCCATCACCGATCACGGAGTTGTTCAGGCTTTCCCGGAAGCAAATCATGCTATGCAGAATATAGACAAAGCTTACAGAAGCAAGTATGCCGAAGAACACCCGGAGGCGACAAAAGATGAGCTTAAGAGTATTTCGGCTCCGTTTAAGGTCATATACGGCTGCGAGATTTATATAGTGGACGACAAAGAGGACATGGTGTTATGTTCAAAGGGACAGAGCCTTGACGACGCATATGTTGTATTCGACATAGAAACGACGGGCTTTTCTCCCGACAAGGCAAAGATAATCGAAATAGGCGCCGTCCGCATTGAAAATAAAAAGATAGTTTCAAGATTTTCCACATTTGTAAATCCGCAGGTGCCGGTACCGCTCAAGATAGAGACTCTTACGGGAATAAATGATGCCATGCTGATAAATCAGCGTACAATAGATGAAATATTGCCTGAGTTTATGGAATTCTGTCGAGGCGCCGTTCTTGTGGCTCACAATGCGGGATTCGATACGTCGTTTATCAAGAAAAACTGCAAAGATCTCGGACTTGAATATGATTTTACCGTAGTAGATACAGTGTCGCTTTCAAGATACCTGCTTCCGCAGCTCAACAGATTTAAGCTTGATACTGTAGCGAAACATCTCGGCGTAGTTTTGGAAAATCATCACCGGGCTGTTGACGACGCTGAATGTACGGCTCATATCTTTTTGAAGCTTTGCGGCATGCTTGCAGAACAGGATATAGGAACTCTTGACGAGCTAAATGAAAAAGCGGAATATTCACCGGATACGATAAGACATATGCCGACAAGTCACGCTGTTGTACTGGTGAAAAATGAAACGGGCCGTGTTAACCTCTACAGGCTTGTTTCCCAGTCGCATCTTACGTATTATTTCAGAAGGCCGAGAGTGCCGAAAACAGTTTTTGAAAAATACCGCGAGGGTCTTATCATAGGAACTGCGTGTGACGCCGGCGAATTGTACAAAGCTATTTTGCGCGGCGCGTCAGACCAGGAACTTGCGGCGCTCGTTGAGTTTTATGATTATCTTGAGATTCAGCCTCTCGGAAACTGCAGACATCTTATTGAAAATGAGGATGAAGACAGCGTTACATCAAACGACGATCTTATAAGGATAAACAAAAAGATCGTTGCTCTCGGTGAAGAATTCAATAAACCGGTAGTTGCCACATGCGACGTGCATTTTATAGATCCTGAAGATGAGATCTACAGAAGGATCATCATGGCAGGACAGGGATTTAAGGACGCCGACGAGCAGGCTCCGCTTTATTTGAGAACTACGGAGGAGATGCTCGCAGAGTTTGAATATCTCGGAACTGAAAAAGCAAACGAAGTCGTTATAGAAAATCCTCAGAAGATTGCGGATAAGGTAGAAAAGATCTCGCCGATAAGGGCAGGAAAATTCCCTCCCGTAATTGAAAATTCGGATACGGATCTCAGGAATATCTGCTATAACGAGGCCCACAGGATATACGGACCCGATCTTCCGGAGGTCGTTGTAAACAGACTTGAACGGGAACTGAATTCGATCATTTCAAACGGTTATGCCGTTATGTATATAATCGCGCAGAAACTCGTGTGGAAGTCAAATGAAGACGGATATCTTGTAGGTTCCAGAGGATCCGTCGGCTCTTCGTTTGTTGCGACGATGGCAGGAATCACGGAAGTAAATCCTTTGAGCGCGCATTATCTGTGCCCCAAATGCCATTACTGTGATTTTGATTCGGAGGAGGTAAAGGCATACAGCGGCAGATGCGGAAGCGATATGCCTGATAAACTCTGTCCTGACTGCGGTACTCCGCTGCAAAAAATGGGATTTGATATTCCATTCGAAACGTTCCTTGGATTTAAAGGAAACAAAGAGCCGGATATAGACCTTAACTTTTCGGGCGAATACCAGAGCAACGCCCACAAATATACGGAGGTAATATTCGGAGAAGGACAGACATTTAAAGCAGGAACGATAGGTACGCTTGCCGACAAGACGGCCTACGGTTTTGTAAAGAAATACTATGAAGAAAGAGGAATGAGCAAGCGCACATGCGAAATAGAGAGGATCGTTTCAGGATGTACGGGAATAAGAAGAACGACGGGACAGCATCCCGGCGGAATTATCGTTCTTCCTCACGGCGAGGATATCAATTCCTTTACGCCTGTACAGCATCCGGCAAATGATATCAACAGCGATATCATAACGACTCATTTCGATTATCACAGTATCGATGAAAATCTTTTGAAATTGGATATTCTCGGACACGATGATCCTACTATGATAAGAATGCTTGAAGATATAACAGGCACAAATGCAAAAGAAGTTCCCCTTGATGAGCCTAAGGTCATGAGCCTGTTCAGATCGACTGAAGCCCTCGGTATCAAACCGTCCGATATAGGAGGATGTCCTTTGGGGTGCCTTGGAATTCCCGAGTTCGGAACAGACTTTGTTATACAGATGCTTATCGATACAAAGCCGGCGTCTTTCTCGGATCTGATAAGGATCTCGGGACTTTCTCACGGAACAGACGTATGGATTGGAAACGCGAAAGAACTTATCGCCCAGGGAAAGGCGACTATTTCGACGGCTATCTGTACGCGTGACGATATCATGATTTATCTGATAGGAAAAGGACTGGAGAGCGAGAGATCCTTTAAGATAATGGAAGCCGTCCGAAAAGGACAGGTGGCCAAGAAAAAATGCGCTGACTGGCCTGAATGGAAACAGGATATGCTCGATCACGGCGTGCCTGACTGGTATATCTGGTCATGTGAAAAGATAAAATATATGTTCCCGAAGGCCCATGCGGCAGCATACGTTATGATGGCTTACAGAATAGCATGGTATAAGATATATTATCCGCTGGCTTATTACGCGGCTTACTTTTCGATAAGAGCTTCGGCGATAAACTATGATATCATGTGCCGCGGCGAGGACAGACTGCTTCAGTTTATGGATGATTATGAGAGCAGAATGAATGAACTGAGCAAGAAAGAGCAGGATACATATAAAGATATGAAGATCGTAAGGGAAATGTATGCGAGAGGATTTGATTTTGTACCTGTAGATATATATGAAGCCGACGCTCACCGCTTTACGATAAAAGACGGAAAGCTTATGCCTTCTCTTGATTCGATAGACGGTCTCGGAGACAAAGCAGCCGACGCGGTAGTTGCAGCGGCGGCAGAAGGAAAATTTATATCACAGGACGATTTCAGGAGCAGGACAAAGGTAAGTAAAACGATCATAGACTATCTTGTAAAAACAGGAATCTTAAGCGGACTTCCCGAATCCGATCAGATATCGCTGTTTGATTCAAACATTATGATGTGATAATAAAAAACGAGGTTTTTATTTCGGATTCCCGAGATAAAAGCCCCGTTTTTTTATTTTGTATCAAGCGTGAAATAAAACTCTGTTCCGACGCCCTCCGTACTTACGACTGTAATCTTCTGATTGTGAGCCGCGATAATATCTTTTACTATGGAAAGTCCGAGACCTGTTCCGGTACGGTCTTTTCCTCTTGAAGAATCCGTTTTGTAAAAACGCTGCCAGATCTTGGCGATATCCGTATTTGATATTCCTATTCCGTGATCTTTTACATAGATATACGCCTTGTCTTTTTTCAGCTCAGTCTCTATGTCAATATAGGAGTTCGGATTGCTGAATTTGATTGCATTGTCGATCAGATTGTACATTACCTGCTGGATCTTGCCGTAATCGGCTACTACGATCAGTTCGTCGTCTTCAAGAACAAGATTAAAACGAATACCTTTTCCATTGCAGATACCCTCAAATGAAAGAACAGTGTCTTTTATCAGCTTATTGATATTAAAAGACGTGTAGTTCATTTTTCTGACACGGTTGTCGATATTGTCAAGGGAAAGCATTTCCCTGGTCAGCTTGTTAAGGCGTTCTGTTTCGGAAACAATGATATCCAGATATTTGCCCATCATTTCAGGAGGGATAACGCCGTCTCTAATGGCTTCAACGTATCCTTTTATCGATGTAAGAGGAGAGCGGAAGTCGTGAGAAACATTTGCGATGAATTTGCGCTGGTACTCGTTCTGCTTATTTAATTCGTCTCCCATGTAGTTAAGCGTCTTGGCGAGATATCCCATTTCGTCGTGCGACTTGATATTTATCTTGTCGGAAAGATTGCCCTCCGCCATTTTTTTGGTGCCTGTTATTATCCTGTGCAGCGGCTTGTATATCCATATGTTCTGAAGGATAAAGATGATCAGGACGATCAAAAAGAGAAAAGCGTTCAGCACATGTATAAGAACAAGCTCTTTTTCTCTGTTTTCATATATAAGCTGCATCGGCGTATGAATACTTACGTAGCCGATAGTATACATATTTTGTGAAAGGGGAATCATAACAGATATCATTTCTTCGTCGAATTCACCGAAGAAATCGCCAATGCTGTAAAATCCCGTTCCCAAAGCAAGGTGATCGAAATCATCTATCTTTTTGCGCTGCGAAACACTGTAAATACTGCCGGTATCAACAAGCTTCGTTCCATCGGGCGCGATAATCATTATGACTGAATCTTCAAACCGCGCGATAGTGCTGAGGTTATTGTACAGATTTACAGAGTCAAACGTCCTGTTGTTTTTGTACTCTGTGGCAATATCCTGAGCAAGCGAATACATTTTTCGGGCGTATGAGTCTACAAGCTGTTGATTTATGATATTGCTTATTACAGTGGATATAAGTATAAATGAAGCTAACGCAACTGCTATATATACAAATAAAAATTTGAAAAACAGTTTGTGTTTCATTTCTTTTTGACCTCAAACTTGTATCCGATCCCCCAGACGGTGCTGATACTCCATTTGGGATTGTCGTTTAGTTTTTCACGGAGACGCTTTATATGTACATCGACTGTTCGCGTGTCTCCTATATATTCATATCCCCATATATTGTCAAGGAGCTGTTCGCGAGTAAACACCTGATTAGGTGAAGATGCAAGGAAAAATAAAAGTTCCAGCTCTTTGGGAGGCATTTCGATATGACGGCCCCGGTAAGTAACGGTATAGTTTGAAAGACTGACCGTAAGATCGTCGTATTCGACATATTTTCCCTTGTCTATTTTCGGCTCTGAAGAAGCTGCTTCGGAAGCAATGGAAGCCGCAGTGTTAAATCTGCGCAGAACGGCCTTTACGCGGGCGACAAGTTCTTTAGTGTCAAAGGGTTTCATGATATAGTCGTCCGCTCCGAGTTCAAGTCCGAGCACCTTATCAAAAGTATCGCCTTTTGCGGAAAGCATGATTATCGGAACATTTGACGTCTGCCTGATAGTCCTGCAGACCTGATAACCGTCGATACCCGGAAGCATAAGATCAAGCAGGATGATATCGGGCTTGAAAGACGCGAAGGCATCGAGGGCTTCAGTTCCGTCGTTTACTATTTTGCAGTCGAAGAACTCTTTCGTAAGATACAGGGAAATAAGTTCCGCGATATTGTTGTCGTCGTCTACGATTAATATTTTTTGTCTGTTTTGCATATGAACCTCTTAGTTAAATTATATGTCAGGTTGTAAAGTCAGATGATTTCAGGTATTTCTGAATTTCACGATCGTAACTCCGGCGTCGCCTTCGCCGTAAGCTGCAAGATGAAATTCTTTTACGATAGAAACTCCTTTAAGGTACGAGTGGATACCGTTTCGAAGAGCTCCTGTGCCTTTTCCGTGGACTACTCTTACTTCTCCTAAATGAGCGAGATAAGCGTCGTCAAGGTATTTATCAAGTTCGGCAATGGCTTCATCGACTGTTTTTCCCAGAAGATTGATCTCCGGCGATACAGACATCGATTTGGAAAATTTTATCTTTCCGGCGCCGCCGGTGAAATTCTTTGAAGTAATAGTAGGTTCGTCGATCAGCTCAAGATCTGAAATATGGATCTTTGATTTCAGGATACCCATCTGAACTATCACAAAGCCTTTGCTGTCAGGTCTCGTAGTTATGGTGCCTTTCAGATTCAGGCTGAGCACTTTAACGCTGTCGCCGAGAGTGATATCGGAAGGCTTGAGCTCTTTTGAAGGTTTTTTCTTCTCAGCTTTAATGCTCATACCTTGTCCGGCCTTGTTCATCCTGTTTCTCAGTTCCGCGCGCTGTTTTTCAAGCTCTTTGATCTGCGGATTTCCGCTGGAGACTTTCTGGAACATGCGCATTACTGAATCCGCATAGTCTTTGGCTTCCTGCAGAAGCTGATAAGCTTCTTCGTTGGCCTTTTGCATCATCTTTGATTTTTTTGCTAAAAAGTCTTTTTCGCGGTTGTCAAGACTGTTTCTGATATGTGACGCTTCCTTTTTCAGACGTGAAATTTCCTGTTTCTCTTTCTCAATCTCTATTCTGGTCTGTTCAAGGTTAGAGATGACGTCTTCAAAAGTTTCATCCTGAACATCTATGTGGGATTTCGCGTCTTCTATTATATAAGACGGAAGTCCGAGTTTTTCCGAAATCGCGAAGGCGTTGCTCTTTCCCGGAACTCCGATCAAAAGTCTGTATGTGGGTCGAAGCGTTGAAACGTCAAATTCACAGCTGCCGTTTTCCACGCCTTTAGTCGAAAGGGCAAAAAGCTTAAGTTCGCTGTAATGCGTCGTCGCCATAGTCCTGATGCCTCTTTCATGCAGAAATGAAAGAATAGCCTGGGCCAGAGCGGCTCCTTCCACAGGGTCAGTACCTGCGCCAAGTTCATCAAAAAGAACAAGAGATCTTTCGTCCGCTTCTTTCAGGATAGAAACGACATTTACCATATGAGATGAAAATGTGCTCAGCGACTGTTCTATACTCTGTTCATCACCGATATCGGCGAAGATATTGTCAAAAACAGCGAGCTGCGACTGAGAAAGCGCAGGGATATGAAGCCCCGATTGCCCCATGAGGGTAAGAAGACCTACTGTTTTAAGGGCAACCGTTTTTCCGCCGGTATTCGGACCCGTGATTATCAGCAGATCGAAATCTTTGCCGAGCCTGACGTCGATAGGAACTATCGTTTTCTTGTCTATAAGCGGATGGCGTGCTTTTTTAAGCTCAATTATACCGTCTGTATTAAATATCGGACGGACGGCGTTCATATCAAGGGCAAGAGCGGCTCTTGCAAAGATAAAATCCATTTTGATAAGGATATCCATATCAATTTTTACGGCTTCTGAATTTTCAAAAACATCTTTGCTGAGTGAAGCAAGGATCGCGTCGATCTCTTTTTGCTCTTCAGATTCAAGCTGACGGATATCGTTGTTGAGCTTAATGATGGCCATAGGTTCAACAAAGACGGTAGAGCCGGATGACGACTGGTCATGTATCATACCCGCTATCTGAGAACGATGTTCTGATTTGACAGGAATGCAGTAACGTCCGTTTCTCATCGTTATGACTGCGTCCTGAAGGTATGTACGCATAGAACCGTTTATGATCGAATTAAGCTGCGAATGTATCCTGTCTTCGTTGTTTTTGATTGCCTTTCTTATCTTGTAGAGGCCGGGGCTTGCGTTGTCGCTGATCTCGTCTTCGGAAATAATGCATCTTCTGATGTCCTCCGTCAGCGTTTCGCAGCTGATGAGCGCGTCGAAGTAAGCGTCAAGGCAATCGTCTTCGATATGGTTGCGGTCACGCTTGCCGTATTTCTTTACAGAAGCGGCGTTTTCAAGAAGAGCGGCGCAAGTCAGAAGTTCTTTTGTATTGAAAGAACTTCCGAGCTCAAGTCTTTTAAGGGATACAGAAACATCTTTCGCGTTCGCAAAAGAAATATTTCCTTTTTTGAGAATGCGCGAAAGAGCGGCCGATGTTTCGGCCTGCATCGACTCTATTTCGTCTATGTTATCGGACGGGAGAAGTTCTTCGCAAAGTATTTTGCCTGAAGGACTGTCCGCATGAGAACACAGTTTTTCTTTTATTTTATTAAATTCAAGTGTTTTTAAAGCTTTTATATTCAATTGACTAATACCTGTTCCGTAATTTATAATTTTTACGATATATAGTTTACCCCATTATTCAAAGATTATAAAGCGGTTTATTCATAATTTATTCATATTCATCTGCTATTCTTTACGAAGTATTTTCGGAGGTTATGATTTATGGAAAACAATAATAATGAATCCGGATTTATAAAAGAAGTGGTTAAGAACAAAAGTAAAAAGAAAATATTTTTCACAAGGCTGATTTATGTGATCATAATCGCCGCTGCGGCAGCTTTTGTTGCGGCTTTTGTGTTTGCATTTACACTGCCGTTGGCAAAAAGCGCGGCGGGAGTCAAAGACGAATCGGATACGAAGGTGTCAATTCCGCAGGACAGCGATAACATGGAAGAAAATGATTCATCGGCCGGGTCAAGCGAAGAGGAAAATGTACCGTCCACAGAAGCTGCGTCAACGAGTTCCGCATCAACGAGCTCTTCATCAGTTTCAGAAGAAGCAGCGACTCCTGAAACTCCGGCGGAAGAAAAGACGTCTGCCGAGAAATATCAGGAGCTCTATCAGGATTTGAACGAGATCGCAGAGCCGGTTGAAAAATCAATAGTAAAAGTAACAGGTATAACAAGCCTGACAGATTATTTTAATCAGGCATATGAAAATGAACAGAAAACTTCAGGAGTGATAATAGGCGACAATCAGGAAAACCTGTTTATACTTACAGATTACTCGGTTCTTTCAAATGTAGAAAGAATTCAGGTGGAGTTTAACGGCGGCAAGCTTGCAGATGCGGTATATCAGAGCCATGATGAAGATACGGGAATCGCTGTCATAAAGATAGATAAAAAAGACATTTCAGAAGAAGCTTCGGAAGATATTGCAGTCGCCGAACTCGGAAATTCATACAATGTTTCGCGAGGCGATCCCATAATAGCGCTCGGAAATCCGATGGGATATTATGACTATATGGCATATGGAACGATCACGTCAGTTTCTAATATTATATCGGTTTACGACGAGCAGTATCCCGTATTTACCACAAGCATATCGGGAAGTACGGGCGGAAACGGCGTTATACTCAATCTCGACGGAAAAATAATAGGGATAATCATTTCGGGAACAAGCGGACTCAGCGATCATACGATAAACGCTTATTCTGTTTCTCATATGAAAAAAATGCTTGAGCAGCTTTCCAACAACGAAAAACGTCCTTATATAGGAATAAAGGGAGCCGATGTTACTTCAGAGATTGCCGAAAGGACGGGAATACCAAAAGGAATGATAGTTACCGGAGTCAAAGAGGATTCTCCTGCCATGGTAGCCGGTTTGAATGAAAATGACGTAATTATCAAGCTCGGCGACAGCTCTGTTCCGTCGGCAGCAGCCTATTCCGCTATATTAAAGAATTGCAAAGTCGGAGATAAAGTTGATATAATCGCAATGAGAAAAGGAGCCGAGGGGTATGCCGAGGTCGAATTTAGTATTGTGATAGGGGAAAAGTAATGAGATACATCAAGGATCTTACTGAGGGATCAAAAATTTCAGGAATATATTTTTGCAAGTCGCGTGTGGCTGCAATGACAAAAAACGGAAAACAGTATGACAATGTAGTACTGCAGGACAAAACAGGCGTGATAGACGCAAAAATATGGGATCCGAGCAGCTCCGGAATTGATGAGTTTGAGGCTAACGATTATGTGGATGTGGTCGGCGATGTAAATCTTTTCGCCGGATCGCTTCAGGTTTCCATAAGACGCGCGAGAGTAGCTGACGAATCGGAATACGATATTAAGGATTATATGCCGTGCAGCCGTTACAGTGTCGAAGACATGTATAAAGCGCTGATGAATTATGTGAATTCAATAACCAACCCTTATCTCAGCAGGCTGGTAAAGATGTTTTTTGAAGAAGATAAAGAGATAGTTGAACTTATAAAAAGCAGTTCGGCGGCAAAAAGCGTTCACCACGGATTTGTGGGAGGACTTCTGGAACATACGCTCGGAGTTACAAGGCTGTGTTCGATTTATTCAAAAGCATATACATTTTTGAATCATGATCTTCTGATTGCAGCGGCATTATTTCACGATATCGGAAAGATTCGGGAACTGTCTCAGTTTCCTCAGAATGATTACACCGACGACGGACAGCTTATAGGCCATATAATAATCGGATATCAGATGGTACACGAAGGAATCGCGAAAATAGAAGGATTCCCTCATGTGCTTGCAAGTGAACTTGAACATTGTATTCTTTCTCATCACGGAGAACTTGAATACGGTTCGCCGAAAAAACCGGCTATAGCCGAAGCTCTCGCCCTTAATCTGGCAGATAACACAGACGCAAAAATGGAAACAATGCGGGAGATACTCGATAACAATACGTTAAAAGGCGAATGGCTTGGGTATAATAAGTTTTTTGAATCAAATATAAGAAAGACGTCAGAAAATGATTAATAAAAACGATATTTTTACAGTAGAAATAACAGATCAGGATGAGCTTGGTCAGGGAATAGGGAAAGTCGATGGCTTTCCCCTTTTTATACGTCACGGGATAACGGGAGATGTGGCAAAGGTATGCGTTACTAAGACAAAGAAGACATACGGATACGGAAGAATACTGGAATTCATAAAAAAATCGGAATTCAGAACCGATCCTGTATGTCCCGCATATAAAAGATGCGGCGGCTGTCAGATACAGTCGATGAATTATGAAGCTCAACTTGCGTTTAAACAGAAGAGAGTCGAAGAGTGCTTAAAGAGGATAGGCGGATGCGAAGAACTTCATATGGAGAGCATCATAGCTTCTGATAAGACGTTCAGATACAGAAACAAGGCGCAGTATCCCGTCGGCACTGATAAAAACGGCGAACCGGTATGCGGATTTTACGCGGAACGCACACATGACATTATTCAATGCGATGATTGTCTCCTGAGTCCGGAAGAATTCAGCAGTATCGTAAGAGAAGTGCTTAAATGGATGAAGCAGTTTAATATAAAGGCTTATGATGAAGGCTCGGGAAAAGGACTCATAAGACATATCTTTATACGTAAGGGATTTACGACAAAAGAGATAATATTGTGCCTTGTAATCAACGGGAAAAAACTGACCTTTACGGAAGTGCTTCGCGACAGACTTGAATCGATAGAAACGCCCGAATTTCATATAATCGGACTGGCTGTTTCTGTAAATACAAAACGAAGCAATGTTATCATGGGCGATAAAACAGAAGTTATATACGGCCGCCCATATATAGAAGATTATATCGGAGACATAAAATACAGGATATCACCCCTGTCTTTTTATCAGATTAACCCGGGACAGACAAAAAAATTATATGATAAAGTTCTTGAATATGCCGGCCTGACAGGCATGGAAACTGTGATCGATCTGTACTGCGGCACCGGAACCATATCGCTGTATATGGCGAAAAAGGCAGGAAAAGTCATCGGTATAGAAATAATACCTGAGGCTATAGAAGATGCGAAAGTAAACGCATCGCTCAACAACATAGAAAATGCCGAGTTTTACGCAGGCAAGGCGGAGGAGGTTCTGCCAAAACTTTATGAAGGCGGTTTAAAACATGCTGATATCGTAGTCGTAGATCCGCCGAGAAAAGGGTGTGATGAAACGGCTCTGAAGACGATAGTCGATATAAACCCGGCAAAATTGATATATGTAAGCTGTAACCCTGCCACACTGGCAAGAGACATTAAATATCTGAGGGAAAAAGGTTACAGACCGGAAAAAATAATCCCTGTCGATATGTTCCCAAACACAACACATACAGAAACAATCGCGCTTTTGACAGTGGGATGAGATAACGGCGGATCGCCGGGAGAAAAGATAAATGAGTAAAATAACAAAAAGAGCGATCAGGGATTCGTTTTTAAAGCTGCTGAACGAAAAACCGTACAGACAGATTACCGTCAAAGATATCGTTGAAGAATGCGGCTTAAACCGAAACACTTTTTATTACTATTTCAGTGACATTCCGCAATTAATGGAGAGCATTATCAACAATGACGCGGAAGGAATAATACTAAAATATCCTTCGATCGACTCTTTAAACGACTGCATCAATGCTACGATTGATTTTATTTATGACAACCGCAAGGCGATACTCCATATATATAATTCTGTTAATCGTGATGTTTATGAACAGTATCAATGGAAAGTATGCGCATATGTTGTTTCGTATTATGTTGACATAGCATTGGGAGACAGTAAGATCGATCAGGCAGACAGGATTGTCATTATTGAATATCTTAAGTGCGTTATCTTCGGACTCATTTCAGGATGGCTGGAAAAGGGCATAAATCCCGACACCATAGCAGGATACCGCAGGATATTTGAATTAAAAAGAGGCGATCTTAAACGATTGATCGACCGATGCAAAAAATAATTAGACATTTTTACCCCTTGTGTCTGAAATTCAGGCATAAGGGGTATTTTTGTCTGTAATAATTATGAAAGACACATCGTATAATCATGGCATAACAAAAGAATAATATTTTATCGAACAAGAGGAAGGAGATTTAAAGACATGAAAAACAAAAATTTAACGGCCGTAAAGGCGGTTTATGCAATTATTTCCGTATTGCTCTGCGTATTGGGAATATTTCTGATAGTAGTACCGGGAATATCGGCGTTTCTTATCTGCCAGATCGGTGCGATCGTCATGATGGTATTCGGAGTGATAAAATTATTCAGCTATTTTGCCAAAGATCAATACAAGCCTGCGCTTCAGCATGATCTGGCCTTTGGCATTCTTTTGATCGCTCTCGGTATTATAACAATGCTTCGTACAGATATGATGTTTACACTCTTGTGCATAATCTTGGGAATTTTTGTACTTGCTGATTCTCTGATGAAGATACAGGTTGCAATAGACTCAAAAAGAATCGGGATCCGCAGATGGTGGCTGATCCTCATAGCAGCCGTTCCGGCGGCTGTCATAGGATTCATGCTTGTATTATGTCCGTTTGAAAGCGCATGGGTCATCATGATATTCTTCGGCGCATCGCTGATCGCTGAGGGAATATTGAGTCTTATAACTATATTGACGGGAACACAGATTCATTACGGACTGCCGGAAGAAAAAGACGACAATTTTGATAAGTATATGCATATGTCGGATTTTCTTTAATGCAGTTTGAAAAGGTTTAAAGGCTTGTCTTTGTTTAGTTCTGCGCATATAATTAAAACATCACATTAAAGCAAAATTGATGTTTAAATGTGTTTCCGTTAAATACGCAGCGCAGAAATTAAATGATTTCGGATGACGAATATAAATTATACGCTGCAGGAATAATATTTTAATCCTGGAGAATGTATGATAAATATACTTGTAGTAGAAGACGATGAAAAACTGAATCAGATAATATGTTCTTATCTTTCAAAAAACGATTATAATGCAAAAGGGTGTATCAACCCCGTTGAAGCATTTGATCTGCTTTATTCCGGAACATACGACCTTATAATATCCGATATAATGATGCCGAAAATAAACGGTTTTGAGTTTGCAAAAGAAATCCGGCGCAAAAACCCTTTAATCCCCATCTTATTTATAAGCGCATTGGATGATTTCGCCTCAAAACAGAAAGGATTTTATGCCGGCATTGATGATTATATGGTAAAACCCATAGATATGGATGAGCTTGTATTGCGTGTAGGAGCTTTGCTCAGGCGCGCACATATTAAGAATGAGAACCGTCTTGAAATCGGAGACCTTGTTTTAGTACGTGATGAAATGACTGCATATGTAAATGGAGAAGAGGTTCCGATTTTGCCAAGAGAATTTAACATTCTCTATAAACTGCTCTCTCATCCTAAAAAGATTTTTACCAGAAGCGAACTGATCGATGAGTACTGGGGAATGACAAATGATACGGGACTGCGTACCGTCGACGTATACATCACAAAACTACGAAAAGAGTTTGCTCATTGTAAGAGTTTTGAAATTGTCACTGTCCATGGGTTCGGATATAAGGCGGTGTTGAAATGAGGAAAAAGAGAGATACACGTAAACAGAGAGATGATCGTATTACTGCTCCATTGGTATCATGGAAAGCCACACTTATTATTTTTGCTATAGTTTATTTTCTTGTTTTTGGACAGACTTTCATATGGACAGCTTATATAGACAGGATTCCGACATTAGTCGGTACACTTATATATTATTTGGTTTGTGCATTTGTTCTTCTGATAGTACTGTTCGGACTTTTCTGGCGTTATGTGATCGGAAAGCCTCTGCGTAAGATTTCCGGCGCAGCGCGAAAGGTTGCGAAGGGCGACTTCAGTGTACAAATTGAATATACAAGAAAAGACGGCAGAAAAAATGAAATAGATGTTCTGATCGAGGACTTCAATAAAATGACGAGAGAACTGGCAAGCAATGAAATGCTGAAAAGTGATTTTATTGCGAACGTTTCTCATGAACTTAAAGCTCCGCTTTCCATAATTCAAAGTTATACAAAGGCTTTAAAAGACGGTTATGCGACTCCGGAGCAGGAGGAACAGTATTTGGACACGATCATAGCGGCGTCTAAGAATCTCAATTCTATGATCACGAATATTTTAAAATTGAACAAGCTGGAAAATCAGCAGATTTTTCCTGTTCCTGAAACGTATCAGCTTGGAGAACAGCTTCGTCGCTGCGCTTTATCCTATATGGAACAGTGGCAGGAGAAGGATATCGAGTTTAAAATTGACGTGGAAGATGTTGCGGTTTGTTATGATGCTTCTCTTTTGGAACTGGTTTGGAATAATCTTTTATCAAATGCAATAAAATTCACCCCGGCAGGAGGAAGTATCTGTCTTACTTCTCAAAAAAAAGACAACGCCGTATTTATAACGGTAAAAGATACCGGATGCGGCATAGATGAAGAGACACAAAAGAGGATTTTTGAAAAGTTTTATCAGGGCGATACTTCTCATGCATCAGAGGGAAACGGTCTTGGACTTGCATTGGTAAAGAAAGTAATAGAAATAATCGGCGGTGATATTACAGTAAAAAGCGTGCCCGGAAAGGGGACAGCCTTTACGGTAAAAATCAATCTGTGATTTTTATTATCAGACTCCCACAGTAATGTGGGAGTTTTTTTAATATTTCATTAACAAAAATCCGAAAAAAGATAAATATATGACATCTATTATATAGCCATGCTTAAGTACAGCAGGAGGCTTACAATGAAAAATGTATTTATTCTATTTACGAAATATAAAGGCTGCCTGTCAGCAGATGTTTGAATGTTGTTTGATGTGGACGAATTTTGAATAGAAGGAGGCATTGTCATGAAAAAACTTTATATAATCACAGGTGCAAAAGGGCATCTTGCGAGTACAATTATTAAATACTTGCGTACAACAAATTGTTTTATCAGGGGCTTAATACTTCCGAATGAAAACGGTGAAGATGACAGACAGCTCACATATTATAAAGGCGATGTTACAAAAATGGAATCGCTGGAAAAGATTTTTTCTGATATTGAATGCAATGAAGTAATAGTTATTCATACTGTGGGGATCATAAGTATCGGAGATAAGGTTACTCCGGCTCTCTACAGTGTAAATGTAAAAGGAACGAAAAATATTATTCAGCAGTGTTTGAGGCATCATGTAAAAAGACTTGTTTATGTGAGCTCGGTTCATGCTATTCCGGAAACAGATGAAAAAGCAACGATTGAAGAAACAGCAGAGTTTGCAAAAGAATCAGTAACAGGCGCGTATGCTTCCACTAAAGCAGAAGCTACGGAAGCGGTATTGGATGCAGTTAAAAAGGGGCTTGACGCTGTGGTTGTACATCCGTCCGGTATAGTAGGACCGTATGACAGCGGAAGCAATCATGTGGTACAGCTGATCGGCATGTACATTTCGGGAAAACTGCCTGCAGGAGTAACAGGAGGTTATGATTTTGTTGATGTCCGCGATGTGGCCAAGGGATGCCTCGAGGCTGCCCAATACGGGAAAAAAGGAAACTGTTATATACTTTCAAATCGATATTTTACAATAAAAGAATTACTTGAATATGCAAGAAAAACTGTGGGTGGGAAGAAAAAGATATGTCTTCCGATCGGTATTGCCCGCGCTTTTGTTCCTTTATTCGAGTGGATATCAAAAATCACTCATACACGACCTTTGTATACCAGATATGCATTGTACACAATTTCAAGTAACGGTCATTTTACTCATGATAAGGCTACTGCCGAGCTGGGATATCATCCGCGCGACATGAGGACTACAATCGCAGATACTATTTCATGGCTTCGAGGCAAAAAAGTGCCTTTGGAAGCGATATAAACGCCCATTTGTCGGGTAATTCATAATATATTCAGGAGGAAAAAATCATGAAAAAAGGAGAAATAGCTGCCATAATAATGGGTTCGATAATAACAATAAGCGGTATTGTTTGGGGTGCGCTTA
>CASDUB010000136.1 GCA_949283905.1 uncultured Lachnospiraceae bacterium
GAACTTTGTAGTTCTCAATATCATCAAAAATAGAACAGAGAACATGCATCTTTGCTTCAGGATGTACGATAACCTGTGTAAAGAGATCGTCAAATACATTCATCCACTTTTTGTCAATTCCTTTTGTAATAGGATGATCAGGATCAGTAACTTCAACAAAATGATCATCTTTAGGAACTCTTCTGCATCCTTTATCCATCGCGCAGTATCCGCCAAGAAGTTTTCTCCACTCGTCAGGCCAGTCTGCGTCTACCCATACCGATGAATGATAGAACACGATACCTTTTCCCTGAGCAACAAAATCATAAATAGCCGATTCTGTTTTCTCTCCGAAACGTCTCGCATGCTCTGTCGGGAAAAGCTTTCCGTCATAGTCGATAAAGATAAGATCATACGGCTCAAAAAAATCAGGTCCGCAATTTCTGATCTCTTCAGTGATAGATACTTCAAATCTTCCTGTTGCTTCAAGAAGTTCCGTGAGTCTTCCGATGATCTTTCTTCCCTGATGTTCAACAGTGATCAGACCACCGACAAGTAAAACTTTGATTTTGTCCATATTGTCACCTCTTGTTCGATTTTTCTTTACATTATACTACAATTTAACAAAAAATTCACCAAGTATATTTCCGCTCTTATATTGCAATATTTTGATTGTATTTCTGACGCGGCATTATCCTGTAAATTATATACAAAAAAGACTGTCATTGCAAATTATATTAAATGACAGCCTTTATAAACATTTTTATTCTAATTCAGTTTTACTCCTGCTCATCCGATACCATCGAATGATCATCCAGTGAAAAGATAACCCACTCGGCGATATTTGTTGCGTGATCTCCTATACGCTCAAGGTATTTATTTACCATCAGCAGATCCGCCGCATGCTCTGCGTAATCCCTGTTTGACTGAATCACTTCGATAAGGTCTGATTTGACCTGTGAAAAAAGCTTATCCACAACATCATCACGACTAATTACTTCGCGCGCTTTATCCATATCCTTTTCAACATATGCTTCAAGCGCCTGTATAAGCATAACGACAGTTTCAGAAGCCATTCTCTTTATGTGATCTTCCTTGATTCTGTAGGGACTGTCGGCCATCATAACCGTAAGCTCGGCTATATCGGCAGCCTGATCACCTATACGCTCCATATCCGTAACCATTTTCAAAGCCGCTGTAATATTGCGAAGATCCCTTGCTACAGGCTGCTGCTGAATCAGCAGCTGAAAACATATGTTTTCAATTTTTTTCTGTTCCTGATTGATGAGTTCATCATCTTTCATTATTTTTTTTGCTTTTTCAACATCCTGATTGAAAAAAGCCGAAACAGTGCTCTGAATAGCGTTTTCGATCATGTTTCCCATCATGATCATCTCATTGTTAAGCTGACGCAGCTGCTCATCAAATTTAACTCTCATCTTTATCCTCCGAATTAACCAAATCGTCCTGTTATGTAGTCTTCTGTACGTTTATCATGCGGATAAGAGAATATCTGTTTAGTTTCACCGAACTCTACAAGTTCTCCGAGAAGGAAAAACGCAGTATAATCCGCAACACGTGACGCCTGCTGCATGTTATGAGTAACGATTACAACAGTGTATTTTTTCTTTAATTCTTCCATCAGGTCTTCTATCTTTGATGTCGAAATAGGATCAAGGGCGCTGGTAGGCTCATCCATAAGAAGAACTTCAGGCTGCACCGCCAAAGCTCTCGCGATACAAAGTCTCTGCTGCTGTCCTCCCGAAAGTCCGAGGGCTGATTTTTTCAGACGGTCTTTTACTTCATCAAAAATAGCAGCGCCTCTAAGGCTTTCCTCTACTATATTGTCAAGTGTTTTTTTATCTTTGATGCCGTGAACTCTCGGTCCGTATGCGACATTGTCATAAATGCTCATAGGGAACGGATTAGGCTGCTGGAATACCATACCTACTTTTTTTCTGAGAATAGTGGTATCTACTCCCGGCTCATAAATATCCTCGTTATCAAGAAAAACTTTTCCTTCTATTTTTACATTGTCCACAAGGTCGTTCATCCTGTTAAGAGTTTTTAAAAATGTAGATTTACCGCATCCCGACGGTCCTATAAAAGCCGTGATCGCATTTTCTTCAATATCCATATTTATGCCCTTTAAGGCGTGGTTTTCTCCATAATACAGATGCAGATCGTGCACACTGATTTTTTTATTCTCTATCATAATTATTTTTTCCTCGTTAGATCAAATTTCGCCGACAGACGTTTTGTTCCAAAATTAATAAGCAATACAAGTATTAAAAGAACAACAGCTATTCCGAATGCCGTTTCAAAATCACCTTCACTGGTAGCCGAAAGATAAAGCTGATTTGTCAGCGTACCTCCCGACTGGAATATCTTTTCGAATATTCCCATAAATGATTTCGGCAGCAATTTCGCACTTCCCGCTGTAAACAGAAGCGCTGCAGATTCGCCGACTATACGCCCTATCGCAAGGATTACACCTGTGATAATTCCCGGCATTGCCGATGGCAGTAAAATAGTTCTTATAGTATACCACTTGCCGGCACCGAGTCCTACAGCTCCGTGTCTGTAGCTGTCCGGTACTGTTTTAAGAGCTTCCTGAGTATTTCTCGTTACAAGCGGAAGCACCATAAGAACAAGCGTAAGTGAACCTGTCAAAATTGAATAGCCGAGTCCCAGCGTCTGTCCGAAAAACATCATACCGAACAGACCGAATATAATAGAAGGAATTCCGGAAAGCGTCTCTGTTGCGAATTCGATCGCAGTAACAAGTTTTCCGGGCTTCGCATATTCGTTAAGATAGATCGCTGCTCCGACTCCTACAGGAGTTACTATGAGCATTGTAATGATTACGATCATAAGTGTATTTACTATATTTCCGGCAATACCGACAGTTCCCTGAAGAACAGATGTTACCGTTGTAAGGAACTCCCAGTTAACCTGTCCGATGCCGCGTACTACAACATAGATAATGATTCCGGCCAGTAAAACAACAGTAAGAGCGGCACAGAAATATATCAGAAAATACAAGCATTTGTCTTTCGGCCTTTTTATCTTGGCCTTTAAAGATGTGTTTTGTAAATTAGTCATTTTCAACTGCCCTCTTTCTCATTCTCTGCAAAATAAGATTAATGATCATTATAAATACAAACAGCACGAGTCCGACCGTAAACAGAACTTCTCGATGAAGTCCTTCCGCGTAACTCATCTCGCTTACAAGCTGTGTCGTCAAAAATCTTACTGAGTTGAACGGAAGCGGAAGATTTACAGATCCTCCGGCAACCATGTTTATAGCCATGGCTTCTCCCAAAGCTCGTCCTATACCGAGGACAACGCCTGTCAAAATTCCCGATTTTGCGGCAGGCAGAACCACTTTAAATATTGTCTGGATCTTGCTCGCGCCAAGGGCAAGAGACGCGCCTCGCAGGTTATTCGATACTGCTTTTATCGATGATACGCTGACGTTAACTACCGTCGGAAGGATCATTATCGCAAGAACAATGATCGCAGACAGCATATTAGAACCGCCGGTGAACTGATGTGTTTCCGAGCCGGCAAAGATTATCTTTTCAAGTTTATACATCAGCGGGTTTAATATCATCATACCCAAAAGACCGTATATAACTGAAGGTATTGCCGCAAGGAGTTCTACCGCCGGCTGCACTACAGCAGCAAGTTTTTTATTTGCGATATCTGTAAGGAACACTGCCGTAAGAAGAGCTATCGGAACGCCGATCGCAACGCTTAACGCTGTTCCCACTATTGAAGAAAGAATTATGTATAAAATACCGTAAGACGGATTTTCTGCCGTTGGCATCCATTCTGTTCCAAACAGAAGCTCAGGCACCCCGACTTTTGCTAACGCCGGGGTACCTTCTGCGATCATATAGATTGTTATGGAACAGACTGCAAAGATTGCAATTACAGCGCAAATCCTGACTATATTTTTTGCCGTAATTTCAACGGGGTTTTTCTTTGCTTTTCTGTTCATGATTTGCCTCCTGATCAGTTAGGAAGAATAAGTCCGATTGCTGTGATTACTTCCTGTCCTGCTTCTGATTCGATGTATGAGAACCACTCCTGAACAAGTTCGTTCTGCTCTGAGATCTCTCCCATAGTAGCCATTACGAACGGACGTGATAAGCTGTAATCGCCTGCAACGATGTTTTCTTCTGTAGCCTCAACTCCGTCTAATTTAACGCTTGTAACAGAATCATCAACTACGTCTAATGAAACATATCCGATAGCTCCCGGTGTAGAAGCTACTTTTGCAAGAACGCCGCCTGTTGAATCAAGCTCCTGAGCGTATGCGCATGCATCTTCGATCTCAAGAAGTTCTTCGAAAGCTCCTCTTGTTCCTGATCCTGCTTCACGTCCGATAACTACGATAGCTTCATCTTTTCCGCCAAGCTCACTCCAGTTTTTAACTTCGCCTGTATAGATCTGTTTAAGCTGATCTGTTGTAAGATCTGTTACTGTGTTTTCTTTATCTGTGATAACAGCGATACCGTCGATAGCTACGATATTCTCAACAGCGCCTCCTTCGATCTCGCTTTCTTCAAGAGCACGTGATGAGTTTCCTATATCAACGCTTCCCTGAGCAAGTGATTCGATTCCTGCACTTGAACCTGTATACTCAGAAGTAACAGTTATGTCAGGATACTCAGCCATAAAGCTTTCCATCATTGCCTCGCAGAGTTTTTCCATTGATGTAGATCCTGCCATTGAAATTGTTCCGCTGAGATCTGTATTAGCTTCTCCTTCTCCTTCTGCTTCAGCTTCATTTCCTTCTGTTTCTGCTGTTGCATTCTCAGATGTCTCTGCAGGAGTATCTGTGTTTGTATCACCGTTTGATCCGCATCCTGCTAAAGCGCCGACTGCCATAAGTGCTGTAAGAGCTGCAACAATAGTCTTTGTAATTTTCTTTTTCATAATAATTCTTTCCTCCAAATTACTATTCATTTTCTTTTTCTTTTTTGACTTTACGCGATTTATAATAAATACCAATTGTAAAATCTGTAACCGAACTAATGTAAAATCTGTGTAAGGATTAAAATTATGTATATGAAAGCAATTTATTGACTTTAGCTGTATTATGTGAGATAGTACAGTTAATACTAAATATCTCTGAAAGGAGGTCTTTCCTTGATCTTTATTGATTATCAGGACCGGCGCCCCATATACGAACAGATAGTCGAACGCTTCGAAAAGCTCATACTTACAGGGGCTTTAGAGGCAGATTCTCAGCTGCCATCCGTTCGTCAGCTGGCGTCTGATCTATCCATCAATCCGAACACGATACAAAAAGCGTATACGATACTTGAAAAGGAAGGATATATATATCCGGTCAAGGGAAAGGGAAACTTTGTAAACGGAAACCTCTCCCTCAAGCAAAAGAAAAAAGAAGACTGTATTCAAAGGCTTGCTCAGCTCCTTCACGAATGTAAAGAATTCGGAGTCACGGCGGCAGAAGCAATTAACCTTGTAGAACATATTTACAGAAAGGCACAGATATGATCGAACTAAAATCAATAGACAAAAAATTCGGACCGATACACGCTGTCAACAGCCTTACCGCAAATATCAATGATGGAGAGGTTTTCGGCGTTATAGGTACAAACGGAGCCGGCAAAAGCACGCTTCTGCGAATGATTGCCGGAGTATTAAAACCTGACAACGGAGAAATACTGATAGACGGCGAACCCGTTTATGAAAACCCTGAAGTCAAAAGCCGTATCTGCTTTCTCCCGGACAACACGTGGTTTCTTCCGAACTCTACGCCCGCACAAATGGCCGATTATTATAAGATCTTCTATCCTGATTTTGATACCCGGAGGTTTCTGGATCTGTTATCTAAGCTTAATCTTGATAAAGACAGAAAGCTGCGTACATTTTCAAAAGGAATGAAACGTCAGACTGCAGTTCTGCTGGGGATATGCACAGGAGCAAAATATCTTCTTTGCGACGAAGGCTTTGACGGTCTTGACCCGGCAGTTCGGCAGGCTGTAAAAAGTCTTTTCGCCCTGGAAATAATGAACAGAAACTTTACTCCTGTCATAGCTTCTCACAACCTGCGTGAACTTGAAGATATATGCGATCATGTAGGTCTGCTTCACAGGGGCGGAATGCTGTTTTCGGAAAATCTTGAGGAAATGAAATTCCATGTAAATAAAATACAGTGCGTTCTGACCGATCCGGTCAAGATCGAAAGCCTTTTAAAAGAACTTTCCGTAGTCAAATACGAAAAGCGCGGCTCGATGATAATGATAGTCGCACGAGGTACAAAACACGAGATAATGGAGATCGTAAACAGCAAAGATCCTGTATTTTCAGAAGTACTCCCATTATCATTGGAAGAAATATTTATCAGCGAAACGGAGGTGGCAGGATATGACATCAAAGATCTCCTTCTTTAAACAGCTGAAGGCCGAGATAAAAAACAGAGGGTGGCTTATAGCTCTGGCTGCTTTTCTGTGCGCAGTAGTTTTCCCTGTCAATTATCAGCTGCAGATCGACCATATTGCTAACGCAGTATATACAGATATAAGTTCCGCTGAGATTGCCGGTATGATGCAGCTCGACAAGATCAGTGTAACTCTCGATATTTTCGGAGCCGGAAACAATCTGACGATGATAATGACGGTTATCGGCGCTGCCTTTTGCGCCGCGGCATTTTTCTCATATCTTCATTCCAGAGAAAAAACCGATTTTTATCACAGTCTCGCCGTAAGACGAGAAACTCATTTTGCCGTACGTTATACAGGCGGACTGCTCACAGCTCTTATCCCTTATATCATCTGCGTATTGATAGGCTTTTTCGGAATCGGAAGCATCGCAGGTACTGTAAACGCTGAGACTGCCGCAAATACTTTTGGCGCCGTCGGATTTTTCTGCATGTCGTTTTCCGCCGTTTACACCCTCTGTGTTCTGGCGATGCTGATTACGGGGCGTCTTCTTATCGGAATAGGCGGAATGGTATTTTTTGCAGCATACGCTCCCGTGTGCATACAGCTGGCACAGTATATGATGAGCCGCTTTTTCAAAACATATTACGTTCCGGCAGGAACTGAAAATATCGCGGTATATTTTTCACCGGTAACTTTGATGACGCGTATCGGGTATGATATTGAAAACGGCAGCGACATATCGCCTCTCATGTGGATAATACTCGCGGCTTTTATCGTCGGAGGAATTGCTCTTTGCATTTTTGTATACAGAAAAAGGCCGTCGGAAACAGCCGAGAACGCTCTTGTACATACAAGTCTTGAAAGCATATTTAAAGTTGCGATATGTATACCTGGCGCCATAGCGCTTGCTTCCGTCGTTGAATTCTTTACGGGATATGACAGCAACATATGGTTTATTGTCAGCGCACTGCTGTCCGCTTTCCTTATTAACGGCGTTATAGAATTTATATATCACTTTGATCTGCGAAATATAATAAGGCATAAGGTTTCAGGCGTGATCGCTTTAGGCGGAACGGCGTTTATCCTGGCGCTGCTTATATCCGATCCCTTCGGCTTTGACAGCTGGCAGCCTGATATCGGAGACGTTAAATCCATGTCTCTTTACAGTTACTCTATGACCGAGCCTTTATCCGAATATTATACTTCAAACGAAAGCGAAGACTTTTATATGAATCAGGAGCTTGAGAACTTCTCTCCTATTTATGAATTAGTCCGAGAAGCAATAGATAAACAGGATGAATCTTATTCTTACAATACTGTCACAGAGCCTTTTAATGTATGCTACACCCTTAAAGACGGATCAAAGCATTACCGTTATTACACTGTGCAGGAAGCAGATCTTGAAACGATGATTAACGAACTGTCTCTGTCAGGAGAGTTCAGAGAAAAATATTATCCGTCCGCATGGCCGGAAGTAATAAAAGCCGACAGCGTTGAAGTGACCGACTGGAAAAACTTCGGAATGGAGTCTCAGAAACTGTCCCTTTCGCCTGACGAGATCACCATGCTGAAAGATCTGTATCGAGAAGAAACAAATGCTCTGAGTTTTTACGATATTGCAAAAAGTCAGCCTGTGTTAAATCTGACATTTACAAAGGACAGAGACAACAGCGAAGATTATTGGCAATTCGGAAACAGCGAAGTTTCATGCTTCATTTATCCTCAGTGTGAAAAAACGATTCAATTTCTAAATGAACACGGAATGACGCAGAAACCCGTTGTAGCATCCGATGTAGCATCCCTCATTCTTGACGTTCCGGAAAAGCCGTCACAAACAGCTGATATCGGTTCTGAAAACAGCGAAGCTATTACTGCTGAAGATGTTTCATATTCTATATATAACAGCTATCAGTTTTTCACGGAATCAGAAATAAAACAGGTTCTTTCAAGCATTGAACGATGCCGCTTCTATATTAGCGAAGATGGCTATGAGCCCTGTCATATAATGATGACGCTCAAAGACGGATATTACATCGACGCGTACTGCATCATTACAGATGCCGAAACTATTACGCCGCTGTTTTCCGATAACATTCGAAATTAAACCATACAGGCCGGAGGATCTTATGAAAAAAGCTAAAATCATTATACTATGTGTTATAATCGCAGCCGCTGTGGCAGCCTTTATATGCGTTAAAACATTTATGTTTCCTAAATCCAATTCAGACGACGGAACGGTAGTTTATGTAAATTCCGTATCACGCCTCATGGGGCTTGGCAGCGGAAACGGTATGATAAACCGGTTTTCAGGAATAGTGGAGTCTCAGGAAACATGGTCGGTACAGCAGAATCCTGAAAAAACAGTAAAAGACGTCCTTGTTGAGGAAGGTCAGGAAGTAACTGCCGGAACTGCGCTGTTTACATATGATACTGAGCAGTTTCAATCGGATCTGGCTCAGGCTCAGATCGATCTTGAACGTATAAAAAACGAAATAACAAATATGTACTCTTCTATTTCAGATCTTGAAAAGGAACGCGACAAAGCCGCTGCATCCGATAAAGCCGCTTATAACCTGCAGATACAGGAGCAGCAGCTTCAGGCAAAACAAAAAGAATTTGACGAAAAAAGCAAGCAGCTCGAAATAGATAAACTGAATGAAAATATCAATAACGCCACTGTTTCAAGCGAAATAGACGGAGTTATCAAATCCATAAACAAAAACAACAGCGTCTCAATGTCAAACGGCGACGACTCATTCATTACAGTAATGAAAACAGGAGAATTCCGTGTCAAAGGCAAGATGAACGAACAGAACATGGCCTCGCTTTCGGAAGGAGCCGCAGTTATAGTCCATTCAAGATCGGATGAAGCTCTGTCATGGAAAGGTTCAATATCAAAAATCGACTGGGAAAATCCGGAAGGAAATCAGAACTCGATGAATTACGGTACGGAAGATTCCATGACAAACAGCAGCAACTACCCTTTCTATGTTGAGCTTGAAAACAGTTCCGGACTTCGAATGGGACAGCATGTATATATCGAACCTGACTTCGGTCAGTCAGAGCCAAAAGAAGGTCTCTGGCTTGACGAATATATGATAGATATGACAGACCCGGCTCATCCGTTTGTCTGGGCCGCCGGCGAAAATGAACGTCTTGAAAAACGCTTCGTAAAATTAGGCGACCGCGATGACGATCTGCTTCAATATCAGATACTTGAAGGTCTTTCAGCTGAAGACGCGATAACTTTTCCTGAACCTGATCTGAAAGAAGGAATGCAGACAACCGTCAGCAGCGACGGATCTATGGGACAGAGTTCTCCCGTATCCGAAGGCGATAACATCACTGATACGCCTGCAGAGGATAACGGAGTAAATGCCGCTTCAGGCGGAGGCATGTCCGTAGATGAAACCATGTCTGTTGCATCTTAAGTAATTTAGAAAGGAATAGCACATGATTATAGATATGCAAAACATCTGTAAGGAATATACCCAGGGCAAAATGAAGATCCCGGTCCTTAAAGACATATGCTTTCAGATGGAGGAAGGAGAATATACTGCGATCATGGGTCCGTCAGGTTCCGGTAAAACAACTCTGATGAATATAATCGGTTGTCTCGACAGAGCCACAAGCGGAACGTTTTTACTCGACGGCCATGATGTCAAAAACTGCAGCGAAAACCAAATGTCTGATATAAGGCTCGAAAAAATCGGTTTTGTATTTCAGACATTTCAGCTGCTGCCGGGAATGTCAGCTTTAGAAAACGTCGCTCTTCCGCTCACATACGCCGGCATTCCAAAAAAGGAACGCTTAAGACGCGCTGCAGAGCTTCTTGATCGCGTAGGGCTTTCTGACCGCGCTTCTTTTAAACCGTCGCAGCTTTCCGGCGGTCAGAAACAGCGTGTGGCAATAGCCAGAGCCATGATAAATCATCCGAAAATACTTCTTGCCGACGAGCCCACAGGCGCTCTTGATTCCGTATCAGGAGAACAGATAATGAAATTGTTCGAAGAATTAAACGGCAGCGGAGTCAGCATCCTCATGATAACCCATGACGCAAATATCGCCTCCTGCGCATCACGCATCGTTGAGATAAAAGACGGTATTTTAAGCAAAACAGGCGGTCAATCCGAAAAGGAGGTGATCACGAAATGACAGGAAAGAAAAAAATCATTGCCGGAATTTTGATTCCCGTTATTTCTGTATGCGCCGTAAGCGGTATAGTGATCGGCGTAAAAAATGCAAACAGGAAACCTGTCATGGTAGTTTCCGCAGGAGAACTCAATTACGGCGGAGGCTGGAATTCTTCCGAAATGCAGGGGATCATTACATCTGACGTCTCGCAGGATGTATATGTTACAGATACCCAGACAGTTTCCCGGATCCTTGTAAAAGAGGGCGATACAGTAAAGGAAGGCGACACTCTGTTGATATACGATACTACTCTTACGGCATTAAACCTTGAGCGCGAAAAAATAAGCCAGCAGCAGATAGAACTGAATATAAGCACGGCTGAAGAAAATCTGAAAAAACTGCAGAATACAAAGCCGGTGGCTGAAGGCGGCGAAAATGATCCCGGATCTGAGATCCCCGACATAATTCCCGATGATCCCGGATTTATAATTCCTGACGATCCGGGCGAGATAATCCCTGATGAGCCGACTCCTACTCCTGAGCCTACCGTAGAGCCTACTCCTACTCCTGAACCTACTGTAGAACCTTC
>CASDUB010000137.1 GCA_949283905.1 uncultured Lachnospiraceae bacterium
ATTTTATTATTCAGAACCGTCACGTACATTTAGCGAATATCTTCTTGTACCGGGTTATTCTTCAAAAGAATGTGTTCCGGGAGCGGTTTCTCTTGAGACACCAATCGTTAAATTCAAAAAAGGCGAGAAATGTCCGCTTACAATGAACATTCCTATGGTATCTGCCGTTATGCAGTCTGTATCAGGCGTAGATATGGGTATCGCTCTTGCGAAAGAAGGCGGCATAGCATTTATCTTCGGTTCACAGAGCGTTGAATCACAGGCAGATATGGTCCGTAAAGTAAAAAATTCAAAAGCAGGTTTTGTACCGAGCGACTCTAACCTCAAAACAACAGATACACTTGCCGATGTTCTCGCGTTAAAAGAAGCAACAGGTCACTCTACAATGGCTGTTACCGACGATGGAACAAGCACAGGCAAATTACTCGGAATCGTAACAGGACGCGACTACCGTGTAACACGTATGGATCCTGCAACAAAAGTCGGCGAGTTCATGACTCCGATCGAAAAGATCATCTCGGCTCCTGACGGAACATCATTAAAAGAATGCAACAACATCATCTGGGACAACAAGTTAAATACTCTTCCAATCGTTGATAAAAACGGACATCTTGTTTCTTTCGTATTCCGTAAAGACTACGATCTTCACAAGAGCAATCCTTTATCATTATTAGACGCCGACAAACGTTACGTTGTAGGCGCCGGAATCAATACGCGCGACTATGAGGAACGTGTTCCGGCACTTGTAGACGCAGGCGTTGATATCCTTGTTATCGACTCTTCTGAAGGCTATTCCGAATGGCAGGCCATGACATTAAAATGGATCCGCGACAAATACGGCGATACTGTAAAAGTAGGCGCAGGAAACGTAGTTGACGGCGAAGGTTTCCGCTTCCTTGCAGACGCGGGCGCAGACTTCGTAAAAATCGGTATCGGCGGCGGTTCTATCTGTATCACCCGTGAAACAAAAGGTATCGGACGCGGTCAGGCAACAGCTGTTATCGATGTTGCCGCAGAAAGAGACAAATACTTCGAAGAGACAGGCGTATATATTCCTATCTGTTCTGACGGCGGTATTGTCCGCGATTATCATATGACACTTGCTCTTGCCATGGGAGCCGACTTCTGCATGCTCGGAAGATATTTCTCAAGATTCGATGAATCTCCTACGGCAAAAGTTTTCATAAACGGAAATTATATGAAAGAGTACTGGGGCGAAGGTTCAGCCCGTGCAAGAAACTGGCAGAGATACGATCTCGGCGGAGAGAAAAAGCTCAGCTTTGTAGAAGGCGTAGACTCATACGTTCCGTATGCCGGACCTCTTGCAGACGGCGTAGCTACAACACTCGCGAAGATTCGTCATACAATGTGCAACTGCGGCGCTCTTACCCTTAAAGAACTCCGTGAAAAAGCAAAAATCACTCTTGTATCATCTGTTTCTATCGTTGAGGGCGGCGCTCACGACGTTCAGCTTAAAGACAACGCAAATTCATAATTAAAATATTAGGAGGTTATTATGAAAAAAGTTGGTATCATAATGGGAAGTGACAGCGATCTTCCTGTAATTCAGAAAGCTGTTGACCAGCTCAAAAAACTCGATATTCCGTATGAGGTTCATATCTATTCAGCGCACAGAACACCTGTTGAAGCGCGTGACTTTGCGGTAAACGCACGCAAAAACGGCTTCGGCGTTATCATAGCTGCTGCAGGTATGGCTGCTCATCTTGCAGGCGCGATCGCAGCAAATACAACTCTTCCGGTTATCGGAATCCCTTGCAAATCATCTGTTCTCGACGGAATGGACGCTCTCCTTTCTACTGTACAGATGCCTACAGGAATTCCTGTTGCCACAGTAGCGATAGGCGGCGGCGCAAACGCTGCACTTCTTGCTGCTCAGATAATTGCAGTTGAAGATTCTGAACTTGCCGCAAAACTTGATGCCAAAAGAATTTCTGATGCTGCTGCAGTTCTTGAAAAAGACGCAGCTGTTGAATCTAAACTCCAGTAATGAGCTTTTCTAATATAATAAGGAGACTAAAATAATGGGCGGATTTTTTGGTGTAGTATCTAAAAAAGACTGTTTGTCCGACGTATTCTTCGGCGTTGACTATCATTCTCATCTTGGAACACGCCGCGGCGGACTTGCGGTTTACGATAAAGAGATAGGCCTTCAAAGAGAGATTCACAATATCCAGAACTCTCCTTTCAGGACAAAATTCGAACATGTATTTGAAGAGATGCGCGGAACAAGCGCTATCGGCTGTATCAGCGATACAGATCCGCAGCCTCTTCTCATACGTTCAAACCTCGGAACTTATGCCATCACTATCATAGGCATAATCAACAATTCAGACGAACTTATTGATAAGTATCTTTCTTTCAGCGGCGGTCATTTCAACACTATGACAAGCGGAAAAGTCAACACTGCGGAACTGACGGCAGCCCTTATCAATCTAAAGAGTTCATTTGCCGAAGGAATAAGATTTGCTCAGAGTCAGATCGACGGAACCGCTTCTATTCTTATCCTGAAAAACGACGGCAACATTATCGCCGCGCGTGACAGACTCGGAAGACTTCCGATAATCGTCGGAAAGAACGAAGACGGATATTCGGTAACATTTGAATCATATGCTTCTCAGAAACTCGGCTATGAAAATGAGCTTGAACTGGGACCGGGAGAGATCGTTGAGATTTCAACCGACAAAATCAAACAGCTCCAGAAACCCGGAAAGAAAAAACGTATCTGCTCATTCTTATGGACATACTACGGATATCCTACTTCATCTTATGAAGGCGTAAACGTAGAACTTATGCGTTACAAAAACGGCGCGATTATGGCTCAAAACGATGAAGCAAACGGAACAGCTCCGCAGCTTGATTACGTAGGCGGCGTTCCCGATTCCGGAACTCCTCACGCTATCGGCTATTCAAACGAAAGCAAAAAACCGTTTGCCAGAGCATTTATCAAATACACGCCGACATGGTCAAGAAGCTTTATTCCCGCAAGTCAGCGCGAAAGAAATAAAGTCGCAAAGATGAAACAGATTCCTGTAATGGAACTTATCAAAGACAAGGATCTTCTCTTTGTAGACGATTCTATCGTAAGGGGAACACAGCTTCGCGAAACAGTTGAATTCTTATACGAAAACGGCGCAAAATCCGTACATATTCGTTCGGCTTGTCCTCCTATCATGTACGGCTGCAAATATTTAAACTTCTCACCTTCAACAAGTGAAATGGAACTCATCGCAAGACAGACTATCATGGAACTTGAAGGCGAAGAAGGCTTCGAACACATCGAAGAATACAGCGACGGAGCTACCGAACGCGGAAAAGCTCTCAGAAAAGCCATCTGCGAAAAACTTCACTTTGCTTCGCTCGACTTCCAGTCGCTTGACGGCGTAATCAAGGCTATCGGCCTTCCACGCTGCGAATTATGTACATATTGTTGGGATGGAAAGGAGTAATCAATGAATACACAGTCAAAATCAGAAGCTTACGCTGCATCAGGTGTTGACATCACTGCCGGCTACAGAGCGGTAGAACTTATGAAACAGCACATCGCCAGAACTACTGTTCCGGGAGTAATGGGAAGCGTCGGCGGTTTCGGCGGGCTTTTTGAACTTGATATGACCGGCATCAGCAAACCTGTTCTCTGCAGCGGTACTGACGGCGTCGGAACAAAGCTCAAACTCGCGTTTATCATGGATAAACATGATACAGTAGGTATAGACTGCGTTGCCATGTGCGTAAATGATATCATCTGCGTAGGCGCAAAACCTCTTTTCTTCCTTGACTATATTGCCTGCGGAAAGAACGTTCCCGAAAGAATTGCTGAGATCGTAAAAGGCGTTGCCGAAGGATGCGTACAGTCAGGCGCAGCTCTTATCGGCGGTGAAACTGCCGAAATGCCGGGATTTTATCCTGCGGACGAGTATGATCTTGCCGGATACAGCACCGGCGTTGTCGACAAAGACAAGATCATCGACAACACAACTATGAATGCCGGCGATGTTATCATCGCTCTTCCTTCAAGCGGTGTTCACTCAAACGGATTCTCACTTGTGCGTAAAGTATTCGATGTCGAGAACAGCGATATCAAGAGTCCATGTCCTGAGCTCGGCGGAAAGAGCATAGGCGAGACTCTTCTTACTCCTACAAAAATCTATGTAAAACCTGTACTCGCACTTCTTGAAAAAGTACAGCCTAAGGGAATTTCTCACATCACAGGAGGCGGCTTCTACGAGAATATTCCGAGAAGCATTCCTGACGGACTCGGCGCAAAGATCGATAAAGCGTCAGTTAAAGTTCTTCCTATATTTAAGCTTCTTCAGGAAAAAGGCGGCATTTCCGAAAGAGATATGTACAACACATATAATATGGGTGTCGGTATGAGTATCATAGTTGCAAAAGAGGATGTCGATGTCGCTCTCGAAACACTGAGAGCTGCCGGCGAAGACGCATATATCATCGGCGAAATCATTAAATCAGACACAAAGATCACTATTGAATAAACAACTGCTCACAATCACAGATACTGAAGGCTTTTCAATATCTGTGATTGCTGTGTTTTTATACAAAAGGATTAGATTATGACAAACAGAAAAGCTCGTATAGCAGTACTCGTATCAGGCGGCGGAACAAATCTGCAGGCCATCATCGATGCTGAAAAAAACGGTATAATAAAAAACGGAACAGTCACGCTTGTTCTTGCGAATAATTCAAAGGCATATGCGATCGAACGCGCGGCCAACGCGGGGATCCCGTCGAAAGTCATCACAAAGAAAAGCTTTGACGGCGATCAGACAGCTTTTGAAGACGCGCTTATAAACGCTCTTGACGAAAATAAGACAGACCTTATAGTCCTTGCCGGATTTATGTCTATCTTAAGCGAGCGTTTTACAAAACATTTTGAAAACAGGATCATAAATGTACATCCGTCCCTTATCCCTTCTTTCTGCGGACAGGGTTACTACGGACTCAAAGTTCATGAAGCCGCTCTCGAAAAAGGCGTAAAAGTCACGGGCGCCACGGTTCATTTTGTAAATGAAATACCTGACGGCGGCAAAATAATCATGCAGAAAGCAGTTGACGTTCTCCCCGGCGACACACCGGAGATCCTTCAGAAAAGGGTAATGGAACAGGCCGAATGGAAAATCCTTCCGGCGGCTGTTGAACAGATATCAAAAGAAATAATCGAACAGTAATCATACGGAGGCTACCATGGAAATTTATAAAATAAACAATATTGCGGAACTTATCGAAGGCAATTCTTATGTGGGACGCGGTATCGTTGTCGGAAAAACGCCTGACGCGAAAAACGCCGTTTCAGCTTACTTCATTATGGGAAGAAGCGCGAACAGCCG
>CASDUB010000138.1 GCA_949283905.1 uncultured Lachnospiraceae bacterium
ATATCCTCATCACGGAGCGGTAGCTTTTGATCATGTCGGAAAATATATGTTTGAAGTATTTAAATTCCTCGGAATAAAAGATATAGCTTATAATCAGCCGAATAGTCTTCCGTATCCGACGGAAAATCCGTTCGCTTAATAATCAGGTTATATAGGAGAAATTATGTATTACATAGGTATTGATCTTGGAACTTCATCAGTAAAATCGCTGTTAATGAAAGAAGATGGAACTATCGTTAAAACAGCCGGTTTTGAATATCCTATTTACTTTCCGAAGTCAGGATGGTCTGAACAGGATCCTGAGGATTGGTTTGAACAGACGATAAATAGTCTTAAAGCTCTTACAGAAGATATAAATAAGAATGAAATTGAGGGTATTTCATTTGGAGGGCAGATGCATGGACTTGTTACGTTAGATGAAAATGACAATGTAATAAGGAAAGCAATATTGTGGAATGACGGAAGAGCGGAAAAGGAAACAGAATATTTGAACAGTGAAATAGGTCGTGAAGTTTTGTCTGAGAATACTGCAAATATTGCGTTTGCGGGATTCACAGCGCCTAAGATCTTATGGATGAGGAAAAATGAACCTGAAAATTTCAAAAAAATAAAAAAAATAATGCTTCCAAAGGATTATTTGATCTATAGATTATCAGGATCTTTTGCTACTGATATGTCAGATGCTTCAGGAACGCTTTTGCTTGATGTTAAGAACAGATGCTGGTCGAAAAAAATGCTCGATATCTGTGGTGTAAGAGAAGAGCAGCTGTCAAAGCTTTATGAAAGTTACGAAGCAGTAGGAACTTTAAAGGAAGATATCGCAAAAATAATAGGATTTCCCGACAATGTAAAAGTGATTGCCGGCGCGGGAGATAATGCGGCAGCAGCAGTAGGAACAGGAACTGTAGGTGAGGGAGGCTGCAACATTTCTCTTGGGACTTCAGGAACGGTTTTTATTTCAAGTAAAAATTTCCGTGTAGATAAAAATAACGCGCTTCATTCTTTTGCTCATGCGGACGGATATTATCATCTGATGGGATGTATGCTCAGCGCGGCTTCATGCAATAAATGGTGGTCTGACGATATCCTTAAAACAGTCGATTATGCAGCGGAACAGAAGAATATTGAAAAGCTTGGAGAAAATGATGTGTTTTTCCTTCCGTATCTTATGGGAGAACGGTCGCCTCATAATGATCCAAATGCGAAAGCAGCTTTTATCGGAATGCGTATGGATACAACAAGAGAAGAAATGACCCAGGCGGTACTTTAAGGCGTTGCTTTTGGACTCAGAGATTCGCTTGAAGTAGCAAGAAGTATAGGAATAGATATAAAAAAATCAAAAATCTGCGGCGGAGGAGCAAAAAGTAAGCTTTGGAAAAAAATCATAGCCAATGTCATGAATATTACTTTAGAAGTTCCGGCTGTTGAAGAAGGACCGTCGCTGGGTGCGGCAATACTTGCAGCAGTCGGCTGTGGAAAATATAGAACAGTCGAAGAAGCTGCATCGAGAATCATAAAAATCAATGGAAGCATAGATCCTGATCCTGAACTTGTTGAGAAGTATGAAGAAAAATATAAGAAGTTTAGAAAGTATTATCCATTACTTAAAGGATCCTTTTAGAAAATAATTAATATTTGGAGGATTTATGAAAATCAATTCGATTTATGACGAAAAATTCAAAAAGTATGGAAATATTATTGAAGGATATGATGTAAAAGAACTTCTCGAAACCATGGAGAAAGTTACGCCTTTACCGGAAAAAGTTGTATACGTTCCGGAGCAAAAAGAACTTCAGGAATTGAAAATCGCTAAAGAAATGTCAGACCGGCTGTTCGGAGGTATGCCGATACAGTTGGGATGGTGTAACGGACACAATACTAAATTAAACTGTTTTGAATATCACAGAGACAGTGAGGTAAATATAGGAACAGAAGATTTTATACTTATTCTGGGATCGAGATCCAAGATAGATAAAGACTGGATGTTCGATACTAAAGATGCTGAAGCTTTTTTTGTTCCCAAAGGTGTAATGGTAGAAGTGTATGCAACAACACTTCATTATGCTCCATGTTCAGTTAAGAAAGAATGTGGATTCAGAGTATTGGTTGTTCTTCCTAAAGGAACAAATCTTGAAAAGCCTGAATTCACATGTACAAATATTGAAGATACTCTCCTAACAGCACGAAACAAGTGGCTTCTTGCTCATCCGGAATCGGATGAAGCAAGAGGGGGTGCTGTAATAGGCCTAAAAGGTATCAATATTGACTTGATCGAATAAGTTTGATCAGAAAGGTGGGTATATGAAAAAACTTAAATACGGTTTAGTCGGAGGAGGTCCGGGTTCGTTTATTGGTGTTGCTCATAGAAAAGCCATTAATATTGACGGTATGGCAGAACTTGTTGCCGGATGTTTTTCGCGAACAGTAGAGAAGTGCAAATCAACGGGAGAGGAATTGGGAATAGATCCGGAACGTTGTTATGCCAGCTATGAAGAAATGGCTAAAAAAGAAAGTGAAAGAGAAGACGGGATTGATTTTGTTGTAATTACAACTCCAAATGTAAGTCACTTCGCAATAGCGAAAGCATTTCTTAAAGCAGGCATTAATGTATCATGTGAAAAACCGCTTTGTTTAACAATAGAAGAAGCTGATGAAATAGAAAAACTCGTCAATGAAACAGGGCTTTTATTCCTTGTGACATATACTTATGTGGGACATGTAACGGCTAAACATATCCGTGAGTATATCCGTTCGGGTAAATTAGGAAAAATCCGTGCCGTAGTAGGCGAGTATCCGCAGGGATGGCTTGCTTATGAAGGAGAAAACGGAGGAAAACAGGGTGCATGGCGCTGTGATCCAAGTCAGTCGGGGGGAACAAATTGTCTTGGGGACCTCGGAACGCATGTTGAAAATGCCGTATCTATTATGACGGGTCTTAAGATTAAAAGAGTTTTAGCAAAAATGGATGTTGTAGTACCGGGAAGAGTTCTTGATGATAATGATTATGTTATGGTGGAGTTTGAAGGCGGCGCAACAGGATTATATTGGACATCGCAGATCGCTATCGGACATGACAATGATCTTCAGATCCGTATATATGGAGAAAAAGGAAGCATTGAGTGGAGGCAGACAGAGTGCGAAAAAGTAACGATGATTTCAACTGACGGAACTATTTCTGAACTTCACAGAGGAAATCCGGGAATTGAAGAAAATGCGGCAAAATACGGAAGACTGCCGTCGGGTCATACGGAAGGCTGGCTTGAATCAATGGGTAATTTGTATCGTTCGTTCATCAATTGCATCAATAAAAAGGCTGAAGGTGAATTTACGGAAGAGATGATCGATTATCCTACGATTAAAGACGGCGTCGAAGGAGTTAAATTCCTTCATGCATGTATCGAATCGTCAAAAAAAGGAAATATCTGGGTAGAAATATAATACGCTTGGGAGGAAAGAATTATGTCAAGACCTATAACATTATGTACAGCGCAGTGGTCAGATTTATCACTTGAAGAAATGTGTAAAGTTGCAAGTCAGATGGGATATGAAGGAATTGAAATGTCTACATCGGGAACATTTGATGTAGAAAAAGCCGTAAAAGATTCTTCTTATGTTCCATATGTAAAAGAAACCTTAAAAAAATACAACTTAAATAGCTGGGCGTTGGCAGCACATTTGCCAGGTCAGTGCGTATGCGATCTTTGGGATCCGCGTCTTGATGGATTTGCGCCGGACGAACTTGCAGGACAGCCGGAGAAAATAAGGGCATGGGCAAAAGAACAGCTTATTATGACGGCAAAGGCTGCAGAACTTATGGGAATCAAAGTAGTTACAGGTTTTATGGGTTCCCCTATTTTTAAATATTTTTATTCGTTTCCGCAGACATCTGAAGAGATGATTGACGCCGGATTCAAAGAGATTGTTGAAGTGTGGTCTCCAATTTTTGATGAATTTGATAAATGCGGTGTAAAATTTGCTCTTGAAGTTCATCCGGGAGAGATCGCATTTGATTATCATACATTTAAAAGGCTTCTTAAGGAATTCAATTACAGAGAAACTCTCGGATGCAACTTTGATCCTAGCCATCTCTTGTGGCAGGGAATCAATCCGACGGTATTTCTTCATGATTTTATCGACAGAGTTTACCATGTTCATGCTAAAGATGTAAAAATGAATCTGACTGGATCAACAAGCGTTCTCGGTTCACATCTTACATTTGGAGATATGGAGCGTGGATGGAACTTTGTATCTCTCGGACATGGCGATGTTGACTTTGATGCTATCTGCAGAGTTCTTAATCAGGGCGGTTATACAGGACCTATTTCCGTTGAATGGGAAGATTCAGGAATGGAGAGAGTATATGGCGCAACAGAAGCTTGCGAGTACATAAAGAAATACAACTTTGAAGCTTCTGATATCGCATTTGACAGCAATATGAAAAATTGATTATCAGTCAGAAAGAGGAGACGGTGTAATGACAAGAATAAAAGTTGGAGTTATCGGATGCGGAAATATCAGTCATACGTATCTTCCGAATTTATGCAAAAGATATGAGAATATTGAAGTAATTGCTGCATCCGATCGTATAAGATCAAGAGCGGAAGAAGCGGCAATGGAGAATAATATTCCGAAGGTATATGATACTGAACAGCTTTTAGCAGACCCGGAAATTCAAATCGTAGTGAATTTAACGAACCCATCGGAACATTACGCTCTTAACAAACAGATCCTCAATGCGGGAAAGCATGTATATTGTGAAAAACCGATTGCAACGACTCTTGAGGAAGCAAATGAGCTTGCTGAACTGGCACATGCTAAAGGGCTTTACTGTACGGGAGCTCCTGACACATTTTTAGGAGCAGGACTTCAGACTGTCAGAAAACTTATAGATGACGGAAAGATCGGACGTGTTACAGGCTTTACGGCAAATCTGTGCCAGCACGGAAGCGAGCTTTGGCATCCGAATCCTTATTTTTATTATCAAAAAGGCGCGGGACCAATGCTTGATATGGGACCCTATTATATTCAGGGACTTGTATCTGTTATGGGATCGATTGATGAGATTTTTTGCTATTGCACATGTCCTACGCCAAAGAGGATTATCCGTGACGAACCGTTTGATGTCGAGGTAGATACAACATATGCAGCAGTGATGAAATTTAAGTCGGGAGCTGTCGGAACGGTTACCGTTTCATATGACATATGGCAGTCAAAATTGCCGCATATGGAATTCTATGGCGATGACGGAGTTATATATGGCTCTGATCCGAATATGTTTGGCGGACCTGTTTATTTTTACGATGGAAAAGCGCTGGAAGCGAGAATGAAGAAAAAAGAAGGTTTCCTGGCTAAGTTGTTGACAATGCATGGTCCGGAAAAAGAAGATTTCCTTCATGAAGTTCCGCTGACGCATGCAGTAGAAACGAA
>CASDUB010000139.1 GCA_949283905.1 uncultured Lachnospiraceae bacterium
CGATTGATTTCTGATATAGTTTAGAATAAGTTTATTGAAGGAACAGATCAGCAACTGTAGAAAAATATCATAGAAAAACGATCAGGGCATTTGCATTTGTGTGCGAATGCCCTTTTATGTTTAAAAATTAATGGGAAATGAAGAATTTAGGCAGCAAAATAAAAAACGCCAGAATCAGTATGGGGATGACGCAGGAGGAACTGGCGGAAAAAATAGATGTTTCAAGAGTGAGCATCGCAAAATATGAATCGGGAGAAATGGAGCCGAAGCTGAGCAATTTTAAAATGATTGCGGATGCTTTAAATGTGAGCGCCGACTATCTGCTCAATATAAGAACGGCAGAGAAGAAATTTTCGGATCGTTTGACGCCGAAAGGCATAGACGCCTTGGAAAAGCTTGTTGAAGAACTAAAGCTTCAGATGAGCAGAAGACAGTTCGGCGCCGATTAGTAAGAGTGTCAGCGCTTTTTGTCCGGCCAGTCGTAGATTTTTCCGTTTATGATCGCGTTGTACATGCGTTCTTTTGCTTCGGGATGATCTTTTGAGATTGATCTGATCAGGTCTTTTACGTACTGTCGTTTTGTGTTTCCGTCGGCAGGACACAGATTTTTTATAACGGGAAATCCCGTCTTGTTTTTAAAACCTGTTATATCGGCTTCCTTAATATACATCATAGGTCTGATCACTGTCAGATTCGTTTCGTCAAGATGAGTGACCGGTGGAAAACAGTAAAAATGACCTTCGAATAAAAGAGACAGCATCATTGTTTCTATAAGATCGTCTTTATGATGAGCGTAAGCGATCTTGCTGCAGCTAAGATCAAGGGCGGCGTTGTTTAGAGCTCCCTTTCTCATTTTCGCGCAAAGGGAGCAGGGATTTTTTTCTTTCCGGTGTTCGAAGATTATTTCCGATATCTGAGTTTTTACTATTGTATGGCGTATTTCGAGCTGTTTGCAGAGCTTTGTAAGCGGTGAAAAGTCCATACCGCATCCGATATCAACCGTTACAGCTTCAAGCTCGAATTTCTTAGGATAAAATTTTTTGAGCGCAGTTAATCCGTATAAAAGAGCGGTGGAATCTTTGCCGCCTGAAAGCCCTATCGCTATCTTATCGTTTTCGTTTATCATACCGTAATCGTCCACGGCTCTTCTGAGGGGACTCAGTAACTGCTGTAAATTCATAATTTGCCTTTCAAATCTTATAGTGAGAAATGTTTTGTCAAAATATCTTTTGACCTGACCACTATTATATTATAAAATCAGAGTCAAATCATGATATTTTTTCAGGGATATAAATGCAGAGGATGAGTGCGGATTTAAAGGCGTTAAAAGCCATGATCAGAAAAGAAAAAATAGCGGCGAGAAAGGCTATAGAGCCTGCTCAACGAAAGACCAGATCAGAAAAACTATGCAGAAAAATAATAGATTCTGAATTTTATGAGAACGCAGAAGTCATAATGTTATATAAAGCTGCAGCAGGAGAAGTGATGCTTGATGTTTTGGAGCAAGACGCACTGTCAAAGAATAAAAAACTGTGTTATCCCCTCTGCGTAAATAAAACAGATATGAAGGCTTTGATGCCGAAGGACGAAAACGCGTTTGTTTCGGGCGCATTTGGAATAATGGAGCCGGATAAAAATAATGCTTTGGAAATATCTCCTGAAGATATAGATCTTGTTATCGCACCATGCACGGCGTTTGACGAAGAATGTCGCAGGATAGGCATGGGCGCCGGGTATTATGACAGATATCTTCCAAAATGCAAAAATGCGTATGCCGCCGCCGCTGCGTTTGGAATTCAAAAAATACAGAACGTTCCGACGGATATTTATGACAAAACGCTTGATGCTGTTGTAAGTGAAGAGAAAGTGTATTATGCTTATAAAAATAAGACAGGAAAGAGGAATGCTATGAGTATACAGTCAGAAGTCAGATTAATGAAAAAAGACGCTCCTTTTATGGCTGCGTCTTCGCTCGAAATGAGAAATAACGCGCTCGGTAAAATAAAAGAAAATCTTATTGCAAACGCCGAAGAGATTTTTGAAGCCAATAAAAAAGATATGAAAGCGGCCGAAGAAAACAAGATCGCTTCCGCGGTTATGAAAAGACTGAAATTTGATCAGGGAAAACTTAACGATGTCATCGCAGGTATCGATCAGCTTATTTTGCTTCCTGATCCTATAGGAAAAACAACGCTTTCAAGATCGCTGGACGATGGACTTACTCTCTACAGAGTTACATGCCCTATCGGTATCATAGGAGTTATTTTTGAAGCGAGACCGGACGCTCTTGTTCAGATATCTACGCTGTGCATAAAGAGCGGAAACTGCGCTGTCTTAAAAGGAGGCAAAGAAACAGCCGAAACAAACAGAGCGTTATTTAAGGTTATACATGAAAGCATCGTTGAAGCCGGACTTCCTGAAAGAGCGCTCCTTCAGGTACAGCAGCACAGCGAGATTGACGAGCTTCTTCAGTGCCACGACTGTGTTGATCTGCTGATTCCGAGAGGATCAAATGCTTTTGTTCAGTATATCATGAACAATACAAAGATTCCTGTAATGGGACATGCAGACGGCCTTTGCCATATCTATGTCGACAGCGAAGCCGATCTTGAAAAAGCCATTTCTGTATTGATCGATGCGAAAACCCAGTACACAGCGGCATGCAACGCGGTAGAGACACTGCTCGTAAACAGAAATATCGCAAAAGAGTTTCTGCCGATGGCGGCAAAAGCGCTTACTGAAGCGAAAGTTAAGATATACGCTACTGAAGAAGCGGCAAATATTATAAGAGAGAGCGGCTTTGAAGCGGAAAGCGTGGATGAGCAGGAATTTAAAGAATATCTCGATATGGCAATATCGATAAAATTAGTTGCTGATGTGGATGAGGCGATCGCTCATATCAACGCGCACGGTTCGCATCATACGGATTCCGTTATCACCGAAAGCAGAGAAACAGCGGAAAAATTTATGAATATGGTAGACTCTGCAGGAGTATACCATAACTGTTCTACGCGTTTCGCGGATGGATTCAGATACGGATTCGGCGCCGAAGTCGGCATAAGCACGGGAAAGATACATGCAAGAGGACCTGTCGGCCTTGAAGGACTTGTTACTTATAAGTATAAACTTTTCGGAGAAGGTCATATTGTCGGAGATTACGCATCCGGAAGAAGACATTTTAATTTTAAAGATCTATAATATAAGTCTGTTAAAATCTGTTTGTTTGGATATTTTATCCAAACAGGCAGATTTTTTGTATAATTTTTGATTTCTTATAATATTGCAGTCTTTAAATTGATGTGATACAATATTACGGCTTATAGTCTGAGGTTTTTTAATGATGGGATAGAGTTATTCCGAATTTCCTAAATCTCAGTCAACATATATCGGAGATCAAAATACAATTGACTTCAGTAATATAATTAGTTGGGCGAATATGGAGGAGCAACATGTACAGGAAAGTTGACACAAGCCTGGATTTTGTATCAAGAGAAAAAGAAGTTCTCGATTTCTGGAGAGAGAACAGGATATTTGAAAAGAGCATGGAAACAAAGGAAGGACGTCCTATTTATACATTTTATGACGGACCTCCTACAGCAAACGGAAAGCCTCATATCGGACATGTGCTTACGCGTGTCATTAAAGATATGATTCCGAGATACCGTACGATGAAAGGAAATATGGTTCCGAGAAAAGCCGGATGGGACACGCACGGACTTCCCGTTGAACTTGAAGTTGAGAAAAAACTCGGACTTAACGGCAAGGAACAGATAGAAGAGTACGGTATAGAGCCGTTTATCCATGAGTGTAAAGAAAGTGTTTGGAAATACAAAGGCATGTGGGAAGACTTCTCGGATAAAGTCGGTTTCTGGGCCGATATGGAGCACCCGTATGTTACTTATGACGATGATTTTATAGAATCTGAATGGTGGGCGTTAAAACAGATCTGGGAAAAGAAGCTTTTATATAAAGGATTTAAGATCGTTCCTTACTGTCCGAGATGCGGAACGCCTCTTTCGGCGCAGGAAGTAGCGCAGGGCTACAAAACACTTAAAGAACGCTCGGCTATCGTGCGTTTTAAAGCGAAAGATGAAAATGCGTATTATCTCGCATGGACGACTACTCCATGGACGCTTCCTTCAAACCTCGGTCTTTGTGTGAATCCGGATGAAGATTACTGCAAGGTAAAAGCAGCCGACGGATACACATATTATATGGCTAAAGCGCTTCTTGACAGTGTTCTCGGAGGACTTGGCGACGAAGAGAACGGCGTGAAGGCATATGAGATACTCGAAACATGCAAAGGTAAAGACCTTGAGTACAGGGAATATGAGCCTTTGTTTGACTATACGGCAGAAGCTGTAAAAAAACAGGGCAAAAAAGCTCATTTCATCATCTGCGACAGCTATGTAACGATGACAGACGGTACAGGAATCGTACATACGGCGCCGGCTTTCGGTGAAGACGATAACCGCGTATGCCGCAAATACGGAATGCCTTTCGTACAGTTCGTAGACAGCAAAGGCGAGATGACAAAAGAAACTCCGTATGCCGGGGTTTTCGTAAAGAAAGCAGATCCTATGGTACTTAAAGATCTCGAGGAGCAGGGAAAACTTTTTGCAGCTCCTAAATTCGAACATGAGTACCCTCATTGCTGGAGATGCGATACGCCGCTCATCTATTATGCGCGTGAATCCTGGTTCATACAGATGACGGCCGTAAAAGACGACCTTATCAGAAATAACAATACTATAAACTGGATACCGGAATCCATCGGAAAAGGACGTTTCGGAGACTGGCTTGAAAATGTTCAGGACTGGGGAATCTCACGTAACCGTTATTGGGGAACTCCATTAAATATCTGGGTGTGCGACGACTGCGGTCATATGCATTCAATCGGAAGCAAGGCAGAGCTTAAGGAAATGTCCGATAACTGCCCTGACGATATTGAGCTTCATCGTCCGTATATCGATGCCGTAACGATCAAATGCCCGAAATGCGGCAAACAGATGCACCGTGTACCGGAGGTTATCGACTGCTGGTTTGATTCCGGTTCGATGCCGTTTGCACAGCACCACTATCCGTTTGAAAATAAAGAGATATTTGAACAGCAGTTCCCTGCTAAGTTCATTTCAGAAGCCGTTGACCAGACAAGAGGATGGTTCTATTCGCTTCTTGCCGTTTCAACACTGCTGTTTAACAAGGCTCCTTATGAAAATGTAATAGTCTTAGGTCATGTTCAGGACGAGAACGGACAGAAGATGAGTAAGTCGAAAGGAAATGCCGTAGATCCGTTCGAAGCGCTTAAAGAATACGGCGCCGACGCTATTCGCTGGTATTTTTATATCAACAGCGCGCCATGGCTTCCAAACAGATTCCATGGAAAAGCAGTTCAGGAGTATTCGAGAAGATTTATGGGCACGCTTTGGAACACATATGCGTTCTATGTGCTCTACGCCGAGATCGACGGATTCGATCCGACAAAATATACGCTCGAATATGACAAGCTCGGAGTAATGGACAGATGGCTGCTTTCAAGGCTTTACTCTACAATACAGGCAGTAGACAACAACCTTGAAAATTACAAGATCCCTGAGACTGCCAGAGCGCTTGACAGCTTTATCGATGACTGCAGCAACTGGTATGTAAGACGTTCAAGAGACAGATTCTGGGCAAAGGGAATGGAGCAGGATAAGATCAATGCTTATATGACTCTTTATACTGCTCTTGTAGAGTTTTCAAAGGCAGCGGCTCCTATGGTTCCGTTTATCACAGAGGAGATTTATCAGAATCTGGTACGCAGTGTGGATCCGAATGCAATCGAGAGCATCCATCTTTGCGATTTTCCTGAAGTTAAGACAGAGTGGATCGATACAAAACTTGAAGAGGATATGAAGAATCTTCTCGATATCGTTGTAATGGGACGAGCATGCAGAAACGCTTCCGCAATCAAAAACCGCCAGCCGCTGGCGAAGATGTATGTAAAGTGCGGTTTCACACTGGATAAGATGTTCGTTGATGTAATCGCGGACGAGCTCAATATCAAGGAAATCTGCTTTACGGATAAGATCGACGGATTTGTTTCTTATTCATTTAAACCGCAGCTTAAAACAGTAGGACCGAAATACGGGAAACTTGTAGGCGGAATAAGAAATGCTCTTGCTGCCGTAAACGGAAGCGAAGCTATGGCAGAGCTCAAATCTGAAGGCAAGCTTACACTTGATATAAACGGCACAACAGTTGAACTTTCAGAAGAGGATCTTCTGATCGAATCGGCAAAAGTCGAAGGTTACGTATCAGAGTCAAACGCAAATATCACGGTGGTTCTCGATACAAACCTTACGGATGAACTTATCGAAGAAGGATTTGTAAGAGAGATCATAAGCAAAGTTCAGACAATGAGAAAAGAGGCCGGATTTGAGGTCATGGATAAGATCGTTATTTATGTAAAGGATAACGAGAAGATTGAAAAAATAATTACTGATAATAAGGACAAAATTTTAGGAGAAGTGCTTGCAGAAGAGATCAGACTTGGAGAAGTTGACGGATACACTAAAGAGTGGAAGATCAACGAAGAAAATGTTTTGATGGGAGTAAAAAAAATCAATGAATAAAATGAGTCTAAGCAAAGAGGAATTTAAAAAACAGGTCAAAGAAAACATCAGACGTAATTTCCGCAGAGACTTCGAAGACGCGACTATTCATCAGATATACATTGCGGTATGCCAGACACTCAAAGAAGAGATTATCGACGGATGGATGAACACACAGGAAGCCATCAGAAGTCAGGATCCCAAGATAGTTTACTATATGTCGATGGAGTTCCTTACGGGACGTTATCTTGGAAATAATCTTTTAGCGCTTACTAACGATCAGATGGTCAAAGAAGCGCTCGACGAGATGGGCGTTGATCTTAATGCAATCGAAGACGAGGAGAGAGATCCGGCGCTTGGAAACGGCGGACTCGGAAGACTCGCAGCCTGCTTTATGGACTCACTTGCAACACTCGGATATGCGGCATACGGATGCGGCATCAGATATCATTACGGTATGTTTAAACAGGAGATCAAAGACGGATATCAGATAGAAGTTCCCGATACATGGCTCAAGGATGGATTTTATCCGTTCGAACTCAAACGTCCTGAGTATGCTAAAGAAATCAGATTCGGCGGAAGAGTACGTATTGACTATGATGAGAAGAGCAAAAGAAATATTTTCTATCAGGAAGATTATGAATCCGTAAGAGCCATTCCTTACGATATTCCTATCATCGGATACGGCAACGGCGTTGTAGATACTCTTCGTATCTGGGATGCTGAAGCTATAAACGAATTCCAGCTCTCTTCATTTGACAGAGGCGACTATCTTAAAGCTGTTGAACAGGAAAATCTCGCTAAGAACCTTACAGAGGTGCTTTATCCTAATGACAATCATATTCAGGGTAAAGAACTCAGACTTAAACAGCAGTATTTCTTTGTTTCTGCCAGTGTTCAGACAGCTATTGAAAAATATAAACGTCATCATGACGACATTCATAAACTCTATGAAAAAGTAACATTCCAGATGAACGATACCCATCCTACAGTTGCGGTAGCAGAGCTTATGAGAATACTCCTTGACGAAGAAGGACTCAGCTGGAAGGAAGCGTGGGAGATCACAACTAAGACATGTGCTTATACAAACCATACGATCATGTCTGAAGCTCTTGAAAAATGGCCGATCGATCTGTTTAGCCGTCTTCTTCCGCGTGTTTATCAGATCATTGAAGAGATCAATCGCAGATTCTGTCTTGAGATCGAAGCAAAATATCCGGGTCAGCAGGACAAGATATCAGCGATGGCAATACTTTACGACGGTCAGATCCGTATGGCGAACCTTGCCATCGTAGGCGGATATTCAGTAAACGGCGTTGCCCGTCTTCATACGGAGATTCTCGAAAAGAGAGAGCTGAAAGATTTCTACGAGATGATGCCTGAGAAGTTTAACAATAAAACAAACGGAATCACCCAGAGAAGATTCCTGCTTCACGGCAATCCGGAACTTGCAGCTTGGGTTACTGAAAAAATAGGAGACGGATGGATCACTGATCTTTCCGAGATGAAGAAACTCCTTGGCTTTATCAAAGATAAAAAAGCTCTTGAAGAGTTTATGCAGATCAAGAGAAACAACAAGGTCAGACTTGCGAAATACATCCTCGAGAACAATGGAATTGAAGTCGACCCCGATTCTATTTTTGATACGCAGGTTAAGCGACTTCACGAGTACAAGAGACAGTATCTCAATATTCTTCATGTAATATATCAGTACCTGCAGCTTAAGGAAAATCCTTCAATGGATTTCTTCCCGAAGACATATATATTCGGAGCAAAAGCAAGCGCGGGATATTACAGAGCAAAGAATATCATCAAACTTATAAATAACGTTTCAAAGGTCGTAAATGATGACCCTGACGTAAACGGAAGACTTAAAGTCGTATTCATCGAAGATTACAGAGTAAGCAATGCCGAGATGATCTTTGCGGCTTCTGATATTTCAGAACAGATATCAACGGCAAGTAAAGAAGCATCGGGAACAGGAAATATGAAATTCATGCTCAACGGCGCTATTACACTCGGCACTCTTGACGGAGCAAATGTAGAGATCGTTGAAGAGGTCGGAGCAGAAAATGCATTTATTTTCGGTCTCAAAGCGGAGGAAGTCATGGAATATGAGAGAACAGACTCATACCGTCCATGGGAAATCTTCAGTAAAGATCCAAAGATCCAGAAAGTACTCAACACTCTTATCGACGGAACATTCGCTGACGGCGATACGGAACTTTTCAGAGATCTTTATGACTCGCTTCTTTACAGAGACAGACCTGACCAGTATTTCATCCTTGCGGACTTTGAAGATTATCTGAGAGTCCAGGATGAGGCTACAAAGAAATATGCTGACCGCAATGCGTGGGCAGTATCATCACTTAAAAATACTGCGATGAGCGGAAAGTTCAGTTCAGACAGAACTATTCAGGAATATGTGGACGACATATGGCACCTGGAGAAGCTTGTATAATAACAGGCAGTATTTACAGAGGAGAACAATATGGATAAGACTGAATACCAGGAGAAGTTAGATGAACTGCGTGAAGACCTTAGAGTTAAGGACTATAAAGCAGCTTATGAACTTGTAAACAGTATCGACTGGCGAAAAGTAAAAAGCACCCGTACTCTCAATATGGTCGCGGACGTATATGAGGTC
>CASDUB010000140.1 GCA_949283905.1 uncultured Lachnospiraceae bacterium
GCTTGAAGCCCAGGGATATGAAAGCGCGGCAATGCATCCTAACAAGGCGACAAACTGGAAGAGGGACAGAGCTTATGAGCTTTTGAATTTCGATAAATTCTACAGCATAGACGACTTTGATCCTTCTGCAGAAAAATTCAGAGGCATGATAAGCGACAGAGCCAATTATGAAAAGATAATAGAAGTAATCGAAGAAAAAGAAGATCCGTCGCAGCCGTTTTTCTTGTTTGATATAACGATGCAGAATCACGGGGGATACAAGACAAACAATTACCCTGTCAGCATAGAAGCGGAAGGATACACTGACGATGCATGGAACAGATACCTTTCGCTTGTAAAAGAAAGCGACGACGCTCTGAAATATCTGATCGAGTATTTTGAAGATTACGATGAACCGACGATGATAGTTATGTTCGGAGACCACTTCCCGAGTCAGGATTCGGGAGTCGAAGAATTTTTGTCCGGAGATAAAAGAGATAAGCTTGAAGTTGAAGAAATGCAGAAATATTATCAGACGCCTTTCTTTATCTGGACAAATTACGATATGGAGTCGGAGAGCGATGTTATAACAAGTACAAATTTCCTTGGCACATTGATGCTTGAAAAAGCAGGCGTTCAGCTCACTGATTTTAATAAATATCAGCAGGCTTTCATGGATGAAGTCGAGGCGTATAACCATAAGGGATATGTAACAGCCGACGGCGAATATGTCCTTTGGGCGGACGCAGATGAAAATGTAAAGAAAAAGTTGCTGGAATACGAGTACTTACAGTATAATGCATTAGTCGAAGACGCAAAGAGAACAGATTCGTTTTTTACAATTCAGGAGGATAATGAATGATAGCAGCCAATAATATTACCCTCAGATTAGGAAAGAAAGCCTTATTTGAGGACGTTAATATCAAATTTACAGAAGGAAACTGCTACGGAGTAATCGGCGCCAACGGCGCGGGCAAATCAACATTTCTCCGTATCCTTTCAGGACAGCTGGAGCCTACCAGCGGCGAAGTGACGATATCGCCGGGCGAAAGACTTTCCTTTTTAGAGCAGGATCACTTCAAATATGATAGTTATACGGTAATGGATACCGTTATCATGGGTAATCCGAGATTATATGAGATCATGAAAGAAAAAGACGCGTTATACGCTAAAGAAGATTTCAGTGATGAAGACGGTATCAAAGCCAGCGAGCTTGAAGCCGAATTCGCCGAAATGAACGGCTGGGAAGCCGAAGCGGATGCAGAAAACCTGTTAAACGGTCTCGGTATCGAAACGGAATACCATTACGCGCTGGTAGGAGATCTTACGGGACCTCAGAAGGTAAAGATCCTTCTTGCGAGAGCCCTTTTCGGAAATCCTGACATACTTCTTCTCGACGAGCCTACGAACCACCTCGACCTTGACGCTATAGCGTGGCTTGAGGAATTCCTTATAAACTTTGAAAATACGGTCATCGTAGTATCTCACGACAGATACTTCCTCAATAAAGTATGTACTCAGATCGCCGATATCGACTACGGAAAGATACAGCTCTATGCAGGAAACTATGATTTCTGGTTCGAGTCAAGCCAGCTGATCATCAAACAGATGAAGGAAGCCAACAAGAAAAAAGAAGAGAAGATAAAAGAGCTGCAGGCCTTCATTTCACGATTTGCCGCAAACGCAGCAAAATCAAAACAGGCAACATCGAGAAAGAAAGCGCTTGAAAAGATACAGCTTGAGGAAATGAGACCGTCCAGCAGAAAATATCCGTACATCGATTTCAGACCAAACCGCTCGATCGGAAATGAAGTGCTTCAGGTAGAGGGTATATCAAAAACAATCGACGGCGTAAAAGTCCTCGACAATATCTCATTTACCCTGAGAAGAGAAGACAAAGTTGCATTTGTCGGAGGAAACGAGCTGGCAACAACGACGCTTTTCAAGATCATCTCAGGAAAAATGGAGCCTGACGAAGGATTCTATAAGTGGGGAGTAACGACAACACAGGCGTATTTCCCGAAAGATTACACGGAAGAGTTTGACTGCGATCTCAATATCGCCGAGTGGCTCACACAGTATTCGGAAAACAAAGACGTAACATATGTGCGCGGCTTCCTCGGAAGAATGCTCTTTGCCGGAGAAGACGGCGTTAAGAAAGTAAAAGTCCTTTCGGGAGGAGAAAAAGTAAGATGTCTCCTTTCAAAGATGATGATCTCGGGAGCAAACGTCCTGATCCTTGACGAGCCGACAAACCACCTTGATATGGAATCTATTACGGCGCTTAACAACGGACTTATTAAATTCCAGGGAGTAGAGCTTTTCACATGCCACGATCATCAGTTCGTTCAGACAACCGCCAACCGTATCATGGAGATCACTCCGGACGGAAAGCTTATAGATAAAGTAACAACATACGACGAATACCTCGCAGCAGACGAAGCAGCAAGAAAACGCCAGGTATTCAAGCTCAATGAGTCGGATGAAGATGATAATTGATATGTGAGTCAAGGGTCAAATGAACACAAATCGGATGCTTGCATACGGATTTGTGTTTATGAGACCCGCTAAAACATGAGAAAGAAGCCATTTTTCATAGAAAAATGAGCGGATTTCGAATGTTTTCAGTGATTTTGAGAGTGCGTGAGCACGTAAAAATCACGTTTGACTCACGTGGTGAATGATTTGTAGCATTGCGTGAGTACGAAGTACGGAGCAATGCGTAGCTATCATATCTATAAAGAAGTATTGTGAGTTTAGAGGAAGATTAAATGAAAAAACCTATATTAGTAGTTATGGCGGCGGGAATGGGAAGCCGCTACGGCGGCCTCAAACAGATGGATCCCGTTGACGATCAGGGAAGAGTGATCCTCGATTACTCGGTATATGATGCAGCGGACGCCGGATTTGAAAGAGTAATCTTTATAATCAAGCCGGAGATGGAAGAAGCGTTCAGAGAAACCGTAGGAGCGCGCATTGAAGGAAAGATAAAATACGACTTTGCATTCCAGGTTCTTGACGATATCCCGGAAGGCTTTGAAGTCCCGGAGGGACGTGTAAAACCCTGGGGAACCGGACATGCAGTTCGCGCGATCAGAAATCTCATCACAGATGAGCCTATCGTTGTTATAAACGCCGATGACTTTTACGGTCAGGGAGCGTTCAAGAAGATATACGATTTTCTCACGGATGAGAAGAACAGCGGAGAATACGGCTGCGTCGCTTACATGATAGAAAACACCGTTACAGAAAACGGTTCCGTATCGAGAGGCGTATGCAAAGCCGATGAAAACGGATACCTCGTAGAGATAGTGGAAAGAACAAATATCGAGAAGAGGGAAAACGGAGCCGCTTATTCAGAGGACGGAGGAAAGACATGGACAGATCTTCCGAAAGGAACTCCCGTATCGATGAATTTCTGGGGATTTACCGCAGACTTTGTAAGAGAACTCGATGAAAGATTCCCTGCTTTTCTTGAAAAAGGACTTAAAGAGAATCCGCTCAAGTGCGAATACTTCCTTCCTTTTGTAGTAGACGAGATCAGATCAGAGGGAAAAGTAAAAGTAAAACTGATGTCAACAGACGACAAGTGGCACGGAGTAACATACAAAGAAGACAAACCGGCCCTTGTAGAAGCGTTAAAAGAACTCAGAAAAAACAGATATTAAATGAATTGAATTGCAAATTCAGACAGACAACAGGCCGACGCGTTGTGATGCGTCGGCCTTATTAAATGTGAAGCAAAATTATCTTGTAAACGTCATGTTGAATCCGAGATTGAAGAAATCAAACTCTAAAACATTGTTCGCAAGAGTTCCGGTGCATACGACTCCTTCTTCGCCGTTTACGGCAGATATCGTGATGCTTTCTCCGTCAAGGGTAAATGTGATGTCAAAAGAAGTACCGTCGACAGTGATGATGCCCGTATAGTCTTCGTTTAAGATAACGCTGGTATCGCCGTTTGGAAAGACTTCAGCGACAGGCGTGGCCTCTCCGAGCACATCAACAGTAGCGCCGTTGTAAGCGCCGGAAAAAGATGTGTCTTCTTCGCTGCCGCATCCGGCAAAGCATATCATCAAAAAAATAGATAAAATAATTATAGAAATTTTCTTTTTCATATTTAAAAGCACCTGCATAGTTTTGTTAAATAAGATATAACCATATATACAATATTATGTCAATATAAATACCGCGGCGCTGTTTAAAATGCCGCGGTATTAAGAGTGTTTGCATAATCTTTATTTGATTGTA
>CASDUB010000141.1 GCA_949283905.1 uncultured Lachnospiraceae bacterium
AACGCTGGTGTCAACATCCGTGTCCCATCCCCATATTTTTGATATTATCTGCTCTGTCGATATAACGATCTTGGGATTCTCCATAAAAAGCTCCATGATCTGAAATTCTCTGCCGCTCAAAGATACCGTTCCGGCGCCGCAGGAAAGTTCATATGTCGACCGGTTCAAAACAATATCGCCTGTTCTTAAAAGATCAGGCATAAATGAATCACGTCTGCGAAGGATAGCCCTGATTCTTGCAAGAAGCTCTTCTGTCGAAAACGGTTTGGGAAGATAATCATCCGCCCCTGCGTCCAGTCCTTCCACTCTCTGTTGAACTTCCGTCCTCGCCGTAAGAAATAACGCAGGCGTTGTAATGCCCTTTTGCCTCAGCTTCCGCAGCACCTGAATTCCATCCATCCCCGGCATCATTATATCGAGTACAAGTCCGTCGTATTCTCCGCTGCCTGCAAATTCGAGCGCGTCTATGCCGTTATCAACTCCGTCAGCAGAAAATTTATTCATCTCCAGAATATGCACGAGCGACTTAAGAAGACGCTGATCATCTTCCGCAACAAGAATACGCATTAAATCCCTCCCGGTTTATACATTTACTATCTCGTATTCGCTTGATCCGAGATTGATCTTTTCAGCATGAGCAAAAAGAGAATCGCTTTCTGTTTTTGTGCTTGTATTTTTAAACGGATCGCCGAGATCTACAAATCCTGCCTTTGCGAGATTCTTCGCAAGAATAGAATTCGGTACAGGCATCTCTTTTTTGCAAGCGTCAAGACACGCCTTATCGACCGCTACAGGATCGAAAGATGCAAACATTCCGATATCCGGAATAATAGGAATATCGTTCTCTCCGTGGCAGTCGCAGTAAGGAGATACATCCTGAACGATATTTATATGGAAATTAGGACGTCCGTATACAACAGCCTTTGTATACTCGACCATTCTGCAGTTCAGATCATGAACGGCCGCATCGGCCTCGAAACTGATGGCTGAGAAGTTGCATGCTCCGAGACATCTGCCGCATCCCATACAATTGTCGAGATCTACAGTCATTTTTTTAGTTTCTTCGTTAAATACAAGTCCGCCGTTGGCGCATTCTTTCTCGCATAATCTGCATCCGCGGCATTTCGGTTCATAAATAACCGGCGTTCCGCTCGTATGCTGCGCTGTTTTTCCCGCTCTTGAGCCGCAGCCCATACCGAGATTCTTTATCGCGCCGCCGAAACTTGCCTCTTCATGTCCTTTAAAGTGAGCAAGGCTGATAATGATATCGGCGTCCATTACGGCGCGTCCTATCTTTGCCGTTTCGAAATACTCTCCTCCGACTACAGGAACTTCTATATCGTCGGTACCCTTAAGGCCGTCTCCGATTATGATAGGGCATCCTACAGTCATTGGCGTAAATCCGTTTTCCCACGCGCAGTATAAATGTTCAAGGGCGTTTTTTCTGCTGCCCGGATACATTGTATTACAGTCTGTAAGGAAAGGTCTTCCTCCTTTTTCCTTTACAAGATCAACAATGGCTCTTGCATAATTAGGGCGGAGAAAAGCCATATTTCCAAGCTCGCCGAAATGCATCTTGATAGCGACAAATTTGCCGTCCATATCGATCTCATCAAAGCCTGCCGCCATTACAAGCTTTTTAAGTTTTCCGGGGATATTTTCTCTGAACGCCTTGCAATGAAAATCCGAAAAATAAACTTTTGATGCCATATTTTTCCCTCCTGTTTTTAATTTTTATGAACTCTGTTTATAAATTACTGTCCTATTCCGTCAAAAATACTTGCTATAGGACTGTCCTGATCAAGGAAAATAGTCGTATTTCCGTTAGTTACCGACTCTCTTAAAGCGTCAAGCTGAAGCGAGAAGAGATAAAAGTCAGCTTTTGCCGGATCGTTATACGCATTTGAGAGTATTCTCATATACTCGGCTTCTCCTTCCGCAATGATAGCGTCAGCTTTTGCCTGCGCCTCAGATATCATTACCTGAACATCGGCGTCTGTAGTATTTCTGATGATCTTGGCTTCAGATTCACCCTGAGCCGTATATGTTGCGGCGATCTTGTTTCTCTCAGTGATCATACGTGTGTAAACAGCTTCTTTGTTCTGATCCGGAAGGTCGAGAACCTTGATCTTTACATCCGTGATCTCGATTCCGTACTGATCGCACTGATCGCCGATGCACTGAATAAGTCTGTCGGAAATAACGATCGTATCTTTTTTATCGACTGTTTCTTCATCGCCTGTCTCAATATCATTGATCTCCACATCATCGAGCGCCGTATCCGTAACCTGGATCGTTGTGGCGGAATCACGGCTCGCGATAAGTTCATCCTGTGTCATCGAAGAAATAGTTGTTTTTATGGCGTTATAGACGATAACTCCTATACGCGCCTGCGCCGTCGCAGTGCTTGCGTTCAGCGTCTGAGTATATGACAAAGCGTCTGTCACATGCCATATTACATATGCGTCGACTATCATTGTTTTCTTATCGCTCGTTATTACTTCCGACTGTGGAAGATCATATATCTGTTTTGCCTTCGGCACATAACTTACTTCCTGTACGAAAGGCACTTTGAAGCGAAGTCCCGCCGTATCGTTCGTATTTACGATCTTTCCGAACTGTTTAACTACAGAATATTCATTTTCCTTTGTAACATAAAGTCCGTTTGCCAAAACGACAATTGCCAAAACCACGATTACTAAAGGAAGTATTAATTTCTTCTTCATATCACAACTCCTCCTTTAATAATTCTGCTCTGAATTTCCGGCGCCGTCAGCCGCTGCGATTTCCTGCGTTTTGTTCTGTGTACCCTGAAGGTCTGTTATCGGATAATACTTGTTTATGGATCCGTCGCCGTTGTCGATGATGACTTTAAGTTCCGGAAGCACATCTTCCATAGCCTCAAGGAACATTCTCTGTTTCGTTATATCCGGGAAGTTTATATATTCCTGATACTCTTTTTCAAACCTCTCGGCCTGACCGTTCGCTTCATTTATACGAGAAGTCTTTTGGGCTTCAGCTTCCTGAACTATCTTGTCGGCTTCAGCTTCCGCTGCCGGTATCTGCTCGTTTCTGTAAGCGTTCGCTTCATTTATAGCGGATTCTTTTCCCTGTTTCGCCGTTTCAACTTCTGTAAAGGCTTCTATTACCTCGCTTGTCGGCGGTTCAACATCCTGGATACTTGCGTCAATAAGAGTGATTCCGATATCCTCTTCCTCAAGCTCTTCCATTATTATATCTTTTACATTGCTCTGAATCTCCGCTTTGCCCGTTGTAATCGCCGTATCGACAGTGTATGCTGCGATCGTCGATCTGATGCCCGACATGGCGATATTCTTTACTATCTTATCAGGATCGACAGAACTGTAGAGATATTTAATCGGATCGGTGACCTGATACGAAATATAAAAGTCACAATCGATAAAGTTAAAATCCGAAGTGATCATTATGGACTCACTTTCGACAACATCCACATCGCCGTCGTCATTTGTATATCCTATACTGATTCCCTTTACTGTCGTATCGACAAGCTCAACGCTCTGAACAAAAGGTATCATAAAATGAAGACCCTTTTCTTCGACAAGCTTGGCTTTGCCGAATGTTGTTACTACTGCCGATTCAGTTTCTCTTACCGTATACACACCGAATTTCGCGAATATACCGATAATCGCAGCAATAATAACGATCACAACAATGATCTTTACCCTTACATTTTCAAAAGGATTATTGTTTTTGTCCATTTTCCCTCCATATAATGTTTAATGATCATAACTTGTCAGCTATGTCGTAAATAAGTTTCTCTGATTTTTTCCATCCGAGACATGCGTCGGTGATCGATTTTCCGTATACGCCGTCGCTAATGCCCTGAGCTCCGTCTTCTATATAGCTTTCTATCATAAAGCCTTTTACAAGCTTGTTGATATCGCTGTTGACCTTGCAGCTGTGAAGAACTTCATCAACTATTCGCGGCTGCTGGAACGGATCTTTTCCTGAGTTGGCATGATTTGTATCAACGATACATGCCGGATTTTCGAGATTGTACTGAGCGTACATCTCTCTTAAGAATACAAGATCTTCATAGTGGTAATTCGGGTTCGCGTGGCCCTGTTTTGTTGTATATCCTCTTAAGATCGCATGAGCGAAAGGATTTCCCTCTGAGTGAACGGCCCAGTTTCTGTAAATAAACGAATGTTTATTCTGCGCTGCAGTTATAGCGTTAAACATAACCGATAAAACGCCGCTCGTAGGGTTTTTCATTCCGACAGGAACATCTATACCGCTGGCAACAAGTCTGTGCTGCTGATTTTCTACAGATCTGGCTCCTACCGCAACATATGCGAGAAGATCGTCGATATATCTGTAGTTTTCCGGATAGAGCATCTCATCCGCACACGAAAATCCTGTTTCTTTTAATGCTCTCATGTGAATCTCTCTTGTCGCGATTATACCTTTAAAAACATCCGGTTTTCCGTTCGGATCAGGCTGATGCAGGATTCCCTTGTATCCCGCGCCGGTAGTCCTCGGTTTTCCCGTATAGATTCTCGGTATGATAAATAATTTATCTTTTACTTTTTCCTGAACTTCTCTCAGACGTGAAATATAATCTATAACGCTGTCCTCATGATCGGCTGAACACGGACCGATGATAAGGATCTTTCTGTCGTCTTTTCCGCTGAAGATATTTTTTATCTCTATGGCTCTTTTGTCTACGATCTCGCTCATCTTAGCGCTTACCGGATACATTTCCTTTACTTCCATCGGAATAGTAAGCTTCTTTTCAAAAATCATTCCCATTTCTTCTGTCACCTCTTATTTGTCGAAATATGCTCTTCGTTTTGTTGACAACCTCATTTTATTTTTTAAGCCTTCAATATCGTTATTTGAAAGCAGATCTCTTAAAACTTTAAATTCATCCGCGAATTTATCCATCTGTTCCAGCAGAACTTCCTTGTTTAATACAAAAAGTTCACTCCACATGTTTTCATTTATACGCGCGATCCTTGTAAGATCCCTGAAAGAATCTCCCGTATAGTCGGCAAGATGTTCGCTTTCGTTGCACGTCATCAGCGATACCGCTATGCAGTGGGTAAGCTGAGAGAGAAAACCTATCATCTCATCGTGTTTTTCGGGACTTAACACCGATATTTTTCTGAATCCGAGTATCCTTCCGAGGCTCTTGCACCAGTCTACTGCCTCCGGAGTGTTTTTTTCAGTCGGAGTCACTATAAAGTTCGCGTCTCTGAATATCCTGTCGTCGCTGTTCTTTACTCCGTACACTTCGCGTCCCGCCATCGGATGTGAAGCTATAAATTCCACACCCGGTTTTAACATTGCCTGAATGTCATAAACTATACAGGATTTGATACCTGTCACATCGGTGATCATAGCTCCTTCTTTTATAAGATGCTGATATTCTTTTATCCACTCTTTAAATGTCGTGGGATAAAGACCGAATATGATCGCATCCGCGTCTTCTATGCATTCTTTATTTACATAAGAATATCCTCTGTCGATAAGGTTATTCTTAAGCGCGTAATCTATCGTTTCCTGATCGGTATCTATCGCCATCACGTGATATCCGAGTCTCTTTAGCGCATGAGCGTAACTTCCGCCCATAAGTCCGAGACCTACGATAAGGATATTGCTTTTACTTATCCATTCCATCTGTTTCTACCTCTACTTTCAAGTCTCTCATTCTGTCAAAAAAATCAGGAAAACTTTTTCTGACTGCCTGGGCGTCATCTATGACTCCGCCGGTAACAGTCGAAAGAACCGCCAGCGACATAACTATCCTGTGGTCGTTATGTCCCGAAAGTATCTCTTCCGGTTTAACTATTTTTCCGCTGTGAACGACGATATTATTGTCGCCGCATGTTACTTCTATACCAAACTTTGAAAGCTCGCTGCGCATACACTCGCCTCTGTCGCTTTCTTTTATCTTAAGCCTGTCGGTTCCGGTAAATTTTGCTCCGCCGCACAGAGCCGCTGCCACAAATAATACAGGGCCGAGATCGGGACAGTTTGAAATATCAAGGACAGCGTTTCCTTTTCTGATCTTTTCAAAATACTCAGAATAAACGCGGTCTCCCTGAAGACTGTCTTTTTTCAGTCCTTTTACTTCGACGTTTCCGCCTGCAAGATTAAGCGCTTCGAAGAACGCCGCGTTGGAATAATCTCCTTCTACGTTCACCTCTTTAGCCTTATACTCCTGGCAGCCTTTTATATAAATAGTATATTCATCCTGCCATACTGCTTCCACATCGAATTCTTTCAGGGCCTGTATAGTCATATCTATATATGATCTGCTCTCGACAGGCGGTATGAGTTTTATGTAACTGTCTTTTTCAAGAGTCGGAAGCGCAAATAAAAGGCCGCTTATAAACTGACTGCTTATATTTCCTTTTATTTCGTACTCTCCGGAGTCAAGCTTTCCTCTGACACTTATTTTTTCATCACTTCTTTTAAAAGAATATCCTTTTTCAGAACAGATTTCTTCATATACTGAAAGAGGTCTGCTCATAAGGGTTCTGCTGCCTTTAAATACAATGTCTCTGTCAGTAAGCAGCGCGATCGGAATAAAAAATCTTAGCGTACTTCCGCATTCTCTGCAGTCAAGAACAGGATCCGTCAGATTGTTCTTTATACGCCCGGGATCAATTCCCGTTATCTCGACAGACTCATCTTCATATTTATACTTTGCTCCAAGCGCCTCAAGACAGTCTAAAGTCGCGAGAACATCCTGCGACGGTGCAATCCCTTTGACAACACTCTTTTTCTTTGACAGTCCGGCGCATATGAGCATCCTGTGCGCCATACTTTTCGACGGCGGTGCGAAAACAGTACCTTCCGCCCTCGAAGTTTTTATTATTGCTTTCATGT
>CASDUB010000142.1 GCA_949283905.1 uncultured Lachnospiraceae bacterium
AAAGTTATGCGCAGAATTACAGCAATGTAAATGTCTATACATATCCCGGAGATGTTGAGGGTTCATATGCAGTGTTTGTGACATATGATTACAGATACGAAGGATTCGATGCGGATATCCCTGCGTTAACGCAGTTGTATGTATTCACGAGAGATGACGGAAGCGTATGCATTGCATCGGATACGACACAGCAGTCAAAGGCCGACTACCTTAATTCCATCCTTCAAAACGAAGAAGTGAAGGCGCTTGCATCTGAGGTTCAGCAGAGATATGACAGCGTGCTCGCGTCAAATCCTGATCTGGCAAATTATATCAATTCACAGTTCTGAGGTTTGAGTTGTGAGAATAAACAAGTACTTGAGTGAATGCGGAGTCTGCTCGCGCAGAGAAGCCGATATTCTCATAGAAAATAGAAAAGTTATAGTAAACGGAATGCCGGCCGAGTTTGGAATGCAGGTCGATCGTAATGACGAGGTTATTGTAGACGGGAAAAAGATCAAGCCTGTCGATTCAAAGACATATCTGGCGTTTAACAAACCAAAGGGGATAGTCTGCACTTCGGAAAAAAGAGAAGAAAATAATCTTATTGATTATCTCGGGTATGAGAAAAGGATAACATACGCCGGAAGACTGGACAAAGACTCGGAAGGACTGCTGCTCTTAACAGATGACGGAGAACTTATCGATGCGCTGATGACAGGCAGCAACGGTCATGAAAAAGAATATGCAGTGACTGTTTCCGGCAGCCTTACAGACGAAAAGATCAACAGGCTCTCAAAGGGAGTATATCTTAAAGAGATAAACAGAACGACAAAGCCGTGCCAAGCATGGAAAACGGCGGAAAATGAATTTCATATCATCCTGACACAGGGGATAAACCGTCAGATAAGGAGAATGTGCCGCAGTATCGGTTTAAAAGTCACAAAGCTCGTAAGGATAAGGATAGACGGCATTTATCTGGGAAAACTTCCGACAGGAAAATACAGAAACCTTACGGATGGCGAAGTTAAGTCGCTGATGAATTTAAAGAAAAATACAGGCAGATCAAATATGAGGTAAGCTAAAATGGAACAGAAGCCGGGATATGAAAAGAGAATAAAAGAGCTGATAAAGACCCTCAACGAGGCGTCAAAAGCGTATTATTCAGAAGACCGTGAGATAATGGACAATTATACTTACGATAAACTGTATGATGAACTTGAGCAGCTTGAAAATATCAGCGGCATCCATATGTCTGATTCGCCGACGTCTAATGTAGGATATGAAGCGGTAGATGAACTTCCAAAAACAGAACATGACAAACCGATGCTTTCTCTTGACAAGACAAAAGATGTAGAGGCACTGAGGAGCTTTATAGGGAACAATAAAACTCTTCTTTCGTGGAAGATGGACGGCCTGACGATAGTGCTGACTTACAGATCGGGAAGCCTTGACAGCGCCGTGACAAGGGGAAACGGACGTGTTGGAGAGATCGTTACCAATAACGCAAAAACCTTTAAGGAACTGCCGCTGAAAATACCGTTTGACGGAGAGCTTATCCTCAGAGGAGAAGCTTTTATTACCTATGCCGATTTTGAAGAAATCAATAAAAAAATAGAAGACGTAGACGCAAAATATAAAAATCCGAGAAATCTGTGCAGCGGTTCGGTGCGTCAGCTCGACAGCAGTATAACGGCACAGAGAAATGTCAGATTTAAAGCTTTTTCGCTTGTAAGAGCTGACGGAATTGATTTTGAAAATTCGCATGAAAAGGAATTTGAATGGCTGAAATCCATGGGGTTTGACGTTGTTGAATATAAGATCGTTACGGCAGATAATCTCGATGAAGCCATGAGATTTTTTTCGGAAAAAGTTAAAACCAATGAGTTTCCGTCGGACGGGCTTGTAGCCATGTACGATGATATTAAATACGGCGAAAGTCTCGGAACAACAGCTAAATTCCCGAGAAACGCATACGCATTTAAATGGGCGGATGAGATAAGAAGTACAAAACTTGTTGAAGTAGAGTGGAGTCCGTCAAGAACAGGACTTATAAATCCCGTCGCGATATTTGAGCCTGTTGAACTTGAAGGTACGACCGTTACAAGAGCAAGCCTTCACAATGTGAGC
>CASDUB010000143.1 GCA_949283905.1 uncultured Lachnospiraceae bacterium
GCTTTTCATCGCCTTCTATGGTTTTATCTGTTGTAAATGTAAAAGTATCGCCGTCATTAAGGGTGATCTTGTGATCGGCAAAAGTACCTATCCTGTATTCCGGACCTTTTGTATCAAGAAGTATAGGAATAGGCTGTTTAAGCTTTTCACGGACGCGTTTAACGAGATCAATTTTTAATTTCTGTTCTTCATGTGTTCCGTGTGAAAAGTTTAAACGTGCTACGTTCATTCCGTTTTGAATCATTTGAGTGAGTACTTCCTCAGTAGATGAAGAAGGACCGAGTGTACAGATTATCTTTGTTTTTTTCATAATAATAATTCCTCCTGCGCTTAGATGCGCAAATAATGATATTTATATAGTATAAGCGGGAAAACCCACATTTTTGTCACATTTGTGATCTATCATCATATATAATATATCTTGTATAATAATATAAAATTATACTTTAAATGTGAAATATAAATTATTTATGATTATGTGAGGAGATATTATGAATTGTCCGGGAGAAGTTATAGAATCATACTATGAAAGTGATTCATTTGATTTTTTGAAAAGAAATATGCCTATTATAATTCAGATAAAGCTTGAAAACTATGAAGAATTTATCAGAAAGTTCTTAAAGCCCTTCGACAAATTATTTATTAATTCGATACAGGATACTTTAAAACATCTGTGTGAGAATGTTCCCGAATGCGTATTTGGATACGCCACGGCTTACAGCTATACTTTAGTCGTTATCCCATCGCAGGATAAGCAACATGTCATAGGAATCAATTACGATATTCAGAGAATGGCTACGCTTGCGGCCAGTATGGTCACGCTGCAGTTCAACAGGATATTTGAAAAGAAAGCTAAAACTTATGTCCTGAACGGAACTAATTTTGATCAGACTTTTAAACTCAATGCGATGCAGGGTTATGTTTCGTCTATAGACAAGGGCGCTTCTTTTTCAGCACGCTGTTTCAATATATCTAAAGAGGGAATATATGAATATATTCATCAGCAGCAGAAAAACTGCATCGAGAACGGTATTTATGAAATGGGCAAGACTTATCTGACGGAGAAAGAGTTAAAGGAAAATTCTTCGGGCCGCGTTCAGTTTATGGTCTTCGAAAAAGAAAAGATAAATTTTGATAATTATCCGACTGATTATAAACGCGGAACGGCATGTTACAGAAAAAAAGCCGGTCAGGAGGAAAGCGAAGTTTCATCCGGCCGGAACGTTGATTGGATTGTTGATAAAAACATGCCTATGCTGAAAAAGGAAAATGAAGAATTTATAGAGCAGTTTTTATAAAAAATTAACTATTTTATTAAAATAAAAAGTGCAGCAGAAACATATAGCAGACGGTTCCGCCGGCAATTGAAATCAGCATTTGACGTTTCCAGAGGTGCAGGACAATAGTAACTGCTATCGATATTATTTCAGGTATGCCGTGACTCCCCTGTAAAATATTTACGTTTTTCAGGCTGTAGATCACGAGCATGCCGAATACTGCCGCCGGCAGATATTTACCGATATATTGAATGAATTCGGGAGTCTTTCTGTTTTCGTTAAAAATGATAAACGGCAGAAAACGTGTCAGCATCGTTGCTCCGACACAAAGCCCGATAGTTATTATTTGCTGAGAGATGGTCATTTATCAGATCTCCTTTTTTTCGAGTTTCTTTTTTGATAAAGTGAGTGTCAAAATTATCATTGCCATTGCAGGGATCAAAAATGAATCTGCTTCGAAGCATATAAGACAGACAAGCGACGCGAAAAGACCGATCAGGGATGAGATATGCGTCTTTTCTTTTAACCACTGTTCGAGGAAGATAACAACGAACATAGCTGTCATTACGAAGCTGATGCCTGTAGTATCAAAATTTAAAAGAGAGCCGATTATTCCTCCGATCGTCGAACCTGAAAACCAGTACAGATGATTTAATAGGGTTACAAAAAACATAAACCATCCCCTGTCGACATCTTTTGGTATATCAGCGGTAAAATTAATTGAAAATGATTCATCGCACATTCCGAATATCAGATAAAACTTTTTCCATCCCATTCCTTTGAATTTATCCAGCATCGATATTCCGTAAAATATATGACGTGCCTGTATCAAAAGTGCCATGATAAATACGGATACAGGAGCGAAAGGAGACAGCAGCATTTCTACGGCGACAAATTCCAAAGAGCCTCCGTAGATAATGATGCTCATTATCATAGGATAAACAAAAGAGAATCCTGATGCGTTCATATATATTCCGTAGGCAAGGCCGAGAAACCAGAAGCCGGCAAAGATCGGAATAGTATGGGGAAACGCAGTTTTAAACGCTTTTAATTTCATAGCAGTTATTTCCTTGTACAAAAAAGGAGTTACCTCAACATTTATTGATGTGGTAACTCCAGTTTTTTAATAAAGCCGATGATCGGACTCGAACCGATAACCTGCTGATTACAAATCAGCTGCTCTGCCAATTGAGCCACATCGGCGTCTCTTAAAATCACAACGGATTTAAAATACCATAATTAAAATGATAATGCAAGTTTTTTTGATAAAGAAAATACTTTTAGATTTTTCGGAAGGTGCTATAATTGTTGTGACAATTTATATTGAGGCGGGTGAGATAATGAGTTCTGAAAATAAGAACAAGATAAATATGCTGGAAGGATCGATAGCGAAGAGTCTTATATTTTTTGCGATTCCTATCGCCGTAAGCAATATCCTTCAGCAGCTTTTTAATTCGGCGGATACAGCCGTTGTAGGACATTTTGTAGGCGGAAACGCCCTTGCGGCCGTAGGCGCGAACAGCCCTGTGGTAAGTCTTTTTGTCTATATAATTACAGGACTTGCGCTGGGAGCAAATGTTTATATAGCAAGGCTCATAGGTGAAAAGAAAAACGAAAATATAGTCAGGTCGGTTCACACTTCTATGTGTTTTTCCGTGATCATAGGCGTTGCGCTTATGGCGATAGCCATTATATTTTCTTCGCCGATATTAACTGTTATGGGAACTCCGGGTGATGTACTTTCTGAAGCTATCGTATATTTAAGAATATACGGCGGTTCAATTCCTTTTCTGATGATATATAATTTTGGTTCAGCCATATTGAGAAGTATCGGAGATACAAAAAGACCGATGTACGCGCTTATAGCCGCCGGGCTGATAAACATTGTACTGAATCTGTTTTTTGTAATAGTCGTAGGCATGGGAGTGTCCGGCGTTGCGGTGGCTACTCTTATATCAAATGTTTTCTGTGCTGCTATCGTCGTATGGCTGCTTATGAAAGAAGAGTATCCTTTTAAATTAAATATAAGGAGACTTAATATTTCTAAAACAGAACTTTCTATCATTTTGAAGATCGGTATTCCGGCAGCGCTTCAGTCAAGTCTTTTCTGCTTTTCAAATATTGTTATCCAGACGGGTATCAACAGCTTTGGACCGGACGGAGTAGCAGGTGCGTCGGTAGGACTTAATTTTGAATTGTTCGCTTATTATGTAATATCGGGATTTGCTCAGGCGGTAGTAACGTTTACAAGTCAGAATTTCGGAGCAGGAAACAAGAAAAGATGCGACAGAGTACTTATTATAGGACTGATTGAAGGAATGTTCCTGACGGCAGCGTTAAGTCTTGTATTTGTAGTTACTAAAGATTCGCTTGTACTGTTCTATACAACTGATCAGGCCATAATAGAGTATGCGATAGTCAGGATCATGACTGTTGCCGCTTTTGAAGCGCTTACGGGAACATATGAACTTACAGGCGCCGCGATAAGAGGGCTCGGAAATTCATTGCTTCCTGCACTTCTTACTGTAGTAGGAACAGTCGGTTTCAGGATTATCTGGGTAAATACCGTTTTTGCACAAAATCACTCCTTCACGATATTGTTCCTTGTATATATTATTTCATGGATAATTACCGGAACATTGATGATAATAGCATATTTAATATACAGGAAAAAAGCATACAGAATTTTCGCAAAATAAAATACGATCCGTCATGCGACGGATCATTTATAAAATAACATTGAAAAGGCAAGTAAGATTACAAGTCCGATCACATTACAGACGGTGAAGACAAGAAAATACTTGCCTTTATTTGATTTTTCGTACTGAGTCGCGTAAACCTTATAGGATATAAGACTGGCCATCGATGCTATCAGAGTTCCGAGGCCGCCTATATTCACGCCGACAAGCAGGTGGCGGAAATTGTCGGTAAATCCCGAAAGAAGAAGAGCAGCAGGAACATTGCTCAAGAACTGTGAGAACAATGCAGAGATCGGGATCACCCCGGCCTGTAAGAGATTTTCTATCGTACTGCTGATTACCGGAATTCGTCCGAGATTTCCTACAAAAACAAAGAAGCCGACAAAAGTTAAAAGAAGCGCGTAATCCACCTGTTTAAAAAGTTCTGTTTTTCTGATTATGATTACTCCTACGGCTGTTATGATAACAGCAGGAATCCATGAAATAACGCGGAAAACAACGAGAAGGTTTACAACAAATAAAATACAATAGACTGCCGTTCTGTCAGCCGGGAGTTTATTTTCCGATGTATTGACGTTAAGAGTAATCTTATCGTTTGGTATCAGCAGTGTTGAAAGCATCAACAATACAAAAGATAATACAGTTATAGGAGCCATCGTTGTAAAAAACCGGCCAAGGTTCATTCCGGAAGCGGTAAAAAGATACAGATTCTGTGGATTTCCGATCGGAGTAAACATACTTCCGAGGTTGGCGGCTATCGTCTGAAGGACGATTACAAATATCATAAGCTTTTCCTGACCGCAAAGTTTGAGTGACATTATCGCAAAAGGTACAAAAGTTATGAGCGCGACGTCGTTTGTTATCAGCATACTTAAGAAGAAGCACATCATTATAAGAAGCTGACTTAATGCTCTTCCTGTCTTCACATGCCCGAAAACTTTATGTATAAGAATATCAAAAAGACCGATTTCCTGAAAACCTTTTACTACGAGCATAAGTCCGAATAACAGAGCGATAACCCTCAGATCTATGTAATCAATATATTTTGCGTCAGGAGCGACAAAAAACATTGAAAAGATCGCAAGGATGAATGATATCGACATCACCTTTTCTTTTTTGAAATAGTTAAGCATTTTTTTATTTCCCCCTGTAAATACCATTACATGATAAGTAATATATATAAAATGGTCAATTATTATATTTTTTTATAAAAAGGCTGTTAATAATATTTCAAATAAGTTAAAATGGGTATAAGAACAGAACTGCATTTGAAACGGATATCAGAAATTCTGTTTTTAAATTTATAAAAGAAAAGGAGAAACTGTAATGGATAATAAAGCAATGTATAAATTAAGCTACGGATTGTTTGTGCTTACGGCAAGAGAAGGAGAGAAAGACAGCGGATGTATAATCAATACGGCTATTCAGGCAGCTTCTTCTCCTAACCAGATAAGCATCTGTGTAAACAAAGCAAATTATACTCATGACATGATCATGAATACAAGAGCGTTTACCGTTTCGGTTATCAGTCAGAAAGCTACTTTTGATCTTTTCAAACACTTTGGATTCCAGTCAGGAAGAGACATCAACAAATTTGAAAACTTCGACAAATGTGCCCGCGGTGCTAACGGTATCCTTTATGTTACGGAAGGAACAAATGCTTTTATTTCTGTAAAAGTTGAAAAGACGGAAGATCTGGGTTCTCATACTATGTTTGTTGGCGAGATAACAGATATGGAAGTACTTGCCGATGACAGATCAGCAACTTATGAATACTATATGGAAAACATCAAACCGAAACCACAGCCTGCTGCTGAAGAGAAAAAAGAAGGAAAAGTTGTTTGGGTATGCAGGATCTGCGGTTATGTATATGAAGGCGAAGAACTTCCGGAAGATTTCGTATGCCCGATATGCAAACATCCGGCATCGGATTTTGAAA
>CASDUB010000144.1 GCA_949283905.1 uncultured Lachnospiraceae bacterium
ACCTCATATCCCTCAGCTCCAAACATCTGTCTGAAAGCAAGTCTACCAATACGTCCAAATCCGTTAATTGCTACTCTTACTGACATTATTATTTGCCTCCCAAATTAATTTATTTTGTATATACCATACCTCAGCATCAATCATAATACTTTAGTTTTCAATAAAACTCAATATGTAGATTGAAAAAAATTTATCAATCAAAACAAAAAATAATTATACATTATTGATAAATCCGCTCAATAATCATATGAATTATATATGATTGAAGCCAAAATCATGCAAATATAACAATGTTCTGTCAAAATCTGCGCCTATGTCTTCTGCCTTATGTGCGTCCGATCCCATAACGATATTTTCGCCTCCGAGTTCTCTGTAGCGCTTCAATATCTCAGGATACGGATGGACATATTTAAGTCCCTTTCTGAGGCCGGCCGTATTTACTTCAAGAGCAATATTATTTTTTATGAGATGTTTCAGTATCTCATCTATTATATCCGCGTTTTCGCTGTAGGAATACGCCCTGTCTTTTTCATATCCGTATCTGACCACATAATCGATATGCCCGAACGTATCAAATCCTGTACAGTTTTCCAGACAATCAAGCGCCGTCTCAAAATATCTCCGGTAAAATTCCCTGTCGGTCATATCGAATTTTTCTCTTTCGTAAGGGTCTTTGTCATCCATCAGATGAACAGATCCTATCCTGTATTCGAACGGATATTTATTTATGAGCGCCTGAATTTTGTCGTTTATGTCCTTTTTCAGGCCGAGCTCCACGCCTATATGCACCGATATTTTATCGCTGTATTTTTCTTTTAATTCGTAGAGCTCTTTAAAATATCTGTCGGCGTCAAAGGAAAAACCGCCTCCGGGAAAGTCTATATCATAATGATCCGTAAACCATATATCCTCCATATTAAGGCTTATGGCCTTACGGATACAGTTTTCCGGATCTTCATTCGAATCTTCCGAAAACCGGGTATGCAGATGTCTGTCACCTATCATTTTATGGTACCTCCGAGAGCAACATAATCATCTTTATATAAAACGAGGGCCTGTCCCGGCGTCGCCGCTCTTACAGGCTCTAAAAAACGCGCCGTTATCTCATCTTCACCTGTCCTGTATATCCTGCAGGGCGTTCCCTTATGTCCGTATCGGATCTTTCCGACAAATTCATCGCCGTCATTAAACTTTGCCGTTCCCATAAAAGAAATGTTATTGCAGCACACATCAGATGTGAACATGTCTTCGTTTTCAGCTATCACAACTTCATTTGTCTCAGGTCTTAATTCCTTCACGAATACTCTGTGTCCCATAGGAAGATTAAGTCCTCTCCTCTGACCTATCGTATAATTCAGCAGGCCCTGATGTTCTCCGAGCACATTGCCCTTCATATCTACAAAATTGCCTTTCGGCATCTGAACTCCCGTGTATCTTTTAATAAAAGACGCGTAATCATTGTCCGGAATAAAGCATATTTCCTGGCTGTCGCTTTTGTGCGCTACAGGAAGGCCGGCTTTTTCGGCTATTTCCCTGATTTTTGATTTTTCATATGCTCCGACAGGCATGATCGTATGCGCCAGCTGCTCCTGCGTCAGTTTATAAAGCGCATATGTCTGATCTTTTGCCGCCGTCACAGAATTGCATACGGCATATCTGCCGTTCGGCAGTTTCTTTATCTGCGCGTAATGCCCTGTAGCTATATAATCGGCTCCCAGTTCTTTGCTTCTTTCAAGAAGCGCCTCCCATTTAACATATCGGTTACAGACTATGCACGGATTCGGAGTTCTCGCGTGAAGATATTCGTCCGCGAAATAGTCCATTACATTTTTCTTGAAGGCATCGCCAAAGTCCATCACATAATAAGGTATATCAAGTACTTTAGCCACACGTTCGGCGTCATCGGCGGCTAAAAAGCCGCCGCATCCTTCTTCTTTATCATTCCACATGCGCATGGTGACGCCTATTACTTCATAACCCTGTTCTTTCAGAAGATATGCCGCTGCAGAAGAGTCCACTCCGCCCGACATACCTACGACTACTTTTTTCTTCATAATCAGTAGTCCGGATCCTCCTCTTCTTCTCCTATATCTGTCTTTGGTTTTTCGAGGCCTTCGATCTTAATTCCGTTTTTCTGGGCATAGTCCCAAAGCGCTGCATGAATCGCCTCTTCGGCAAGAAGCGAGCAATGAACTTTTACGGGAGGAAGACCGTCAAGAGCTTCCATAACAGCCTTATTTGTGATCTCAAGAGCTTCGTAAATTGTTTTTCCTTTTACGAGTTCTGTTGCCATACTGCTTGTTGCCACTGCCGCGCCGCATCCGAATGTTTTGAATTTGCAGTCGCGTATTACCTGATTTTCATCGATATCAAGATATATTCTCATGATATCTCCGCATTTTGCGTTTCCTACTGTTCCTACGCCGCTGGCGTTCTCTATTTCTCCTACATTTCTCGGATTCTGGAAATGATCAATAACTTTTTCGCTGTACATAATTTTTCCTGCCTTTTCTGTATTTTTATTATTTTGATTTTTTAATCAAAGGTACTTTATCATTTAAACTTTGTATCAATGATAGATTTTTTCTTTCCTGCCTTAAAATCCTCATAAAGAGGGCTCATAGATCTGAGCTGAGCGATTATTTCCTTAATACAGTCAACTACGTAATCTATCTCTTCTTTTGTTGTTTCGTCGCTGAGGGTAAGTCTCAGTGAACCGTGGGCTATTTCGTGAGGAAGTCCTATCGCAAGCAATACATGCGACGGATCAAGGGAGCCCGAAGTACACGCCGAACCGCTTGAAGCGCAGATTCCCTTCATGTCGAGCATCATCAAAAGCGACTCGCCTTCAACAAATTCGAAACTGAAATTAGCGTTATTCGGAAGTCTCTTTTCCGGATGGCCGTTCAGTTTTGTCTGAGGCACTTCACTGAGCACTCTTTTGATCAGGTAATCCCTGAGCTCTGTTTCTTTAGCAGTTCTTTCTTTCATGGTACGGTTCGCAAGTTCAGCTGCAGCGCCGTATCCTACAATACCCGGAACATTTTCAGTTCCCGCTCTTCTCTTTCTTTCCTGAGCTCCGCCATGGATAAACGAACGTATCTTAACGCCCTTTCTGATGTATAAGAAACCGATTCCCTTCGGTCCGTTGATCTTATGGCCGCTGGAGCTGAGCATATCAATATTTAACTCATCGACATTTATCGGAAGCTGTCCGAACGCCTGCACCGCGTCTGTATGGAAAAGAATATTGTTGGCTTTGGCTATCTCTCCTATCTCTTTTATAGGCTGAACGGAACCGATCTCGTTATTTGCAAACATAACAGAGATCAGGATAGTCTCAGGCGTAATAGCCGCCTTCAATTCTTCAAGATCTACGATACCGTCCTTATCCACATTGAGGTATGTGATCCTTGCGCCGAGTTTTTCAAGATATTCGCACGTGTGAAGGATCGCATGATGCTCGATCTTTGTCGTGATGATATGATTGCCTTTTCCTTTTAAAAGTTCATATGTTGCCTTTAAAGCCCAGTTGTCGGCTTCGCTTCCTCCGGCGGTAAAATATATATTTTCCGCATTTGTTCCGAGAACCTGAGCGATCTGTTCGCGGGCTTTGTCTATAGCTTCTTTACTCTTCTGCGCAATGGTATAGATACTTGAAGGATTGCCGTATAATTCCGAAAAATACGGAAGCATTGCTTCAACTACCGCCGGCGCTGTTTTTGTTGTTGCCGCATTATCTAAGTAAATCATCTTTTTATCTCCAATCATAATTATATATCGTTTTGTTTTTTAGTTTTGCTTCTGTTCGCATGAGCGGACGACTTCGCCCGCATGGCAGTGGGTCTTGCCCTGCTCTATAAGTTCCTGAAGCATTATCGAATCAACAGCGTTCTGTATGGCGTCATTCATTTTCTTCCATACATACTTTGTAACACAGCTGTCCGCTCCGTCACAATTGCCGTCGCCGTTTACGGCTCCGCATGAAACAGGATTCAGGTCTCCTTCCAAAGCCCTTAATACATCTCCGACCGAAATCTCTCTTGGGTCTTTCGCCAGCATGTATCCTCCGCCTGCTCCTCTGACCGAATTAATCAGCCCCGCTTTTTTCAAGGGACGCATGAGCTGTTCAAGATAAGGTTCCGATATACCCTGTCTCTGTGAAATACTCTGTATCGATACAGCTTCATTTTCACTGTTGATGGCAAGATCTATGATCGCGCGCAGACCGTATCTTCCCTTCGTTGATAGTTTCATTTCAACCTCCTGAACATTTCAGTCTTTTTAATTCCGACAAATTCACTCGGATTTATTTCTATTTGGATAATATCACTGTAAAATCTCAAAGTCAACAAAAATCCGACAATTTTTATCGGATTTCTTTGAGCCTTATTTCCCTCTTTTTTCCGTTCTTTCTGCAATGAAATACCCCTTTACCGTAAATGGCAAAGGGGCATTTGAAGCTTTTCATGATTTTTAATTTATGCGTTTTTTCCCGTGATCTTTTTAATTATGAGAAGCGTTATGATCATAAGGGCTATCGCAATCGGAAGAGCTATCATCCAGTTGCAGATAATACCTGCTATCACATAGCTTACCGCCGATACTGCAGCTACCGTCATCGCATACGGAAGCTGTGTAGATACATGGTTGATATGATCGCACTGGGCTCCCGCCGACGACATGATAGTCGTATCCGAAATAGGCGAACAGTGGTCGCCGCATACAGCTCCCGCCATACAAGCAGAAACCGCAACAATAGTGATAGGTTCTCCTGCAGAAAATACGCTCAAAACAATAGGAATAAGGATTCCGAACGTTCCCCATGATGTACCTGTGGCAAATGAAAGACCTACCGCGATAAGGAAGATAATCGCCGGAAGGAGCATCTGGAATCCTGCCGCGCTGCCTTCTACAAGCTGGGAAATAAATACTTTTGCGCCGAGGGAGTCAGTCATCGCCTTAAGAGTCCATGCGCATGAAAGTATAAGTATGGCAGGAACCATGGCACTGAATCCCTCCGGTATGGATGCCATGAGTTCTTTAAACGGAACAACTCTTCTGATCATATAGTAGATAACGGCAATTATGATGGCTACAAACGCTCCGAGAGCAAGGCCTACCGAAGCGTCGCTGTTTGAAAACGCCGTTACGAAATCCGTTCCGCTGAAAAATCCGCCCGAATATATCATTCCCGTTATACATGCGATGATAAGCACTATGATTGGAAATACGAGATCGGAAACTTTTCCTCTCGGATTTGATTTCATTTCCGTTACGGCCTGTTTTGTTCCCGATGTAAAAAGATCGTTTTTCTCGATTGCATTTTTCTCATGCACCTTCATAGGACCGTAATCGGTATTTGTTACGGCAAGGAATATCATCATAACGATAGTAAGGAGCGCATAGAAATTGTACGGTATCGCGCTGATAAATAAAGCGATTCCGTTTTCGGCTCCGGCCGCATTGGCAAATCCCGCAACCGCCGCCGCCCATGAGGAGATCGGCGCAATGATACATACGGGAGCCGCCGTAGCGTCTATCAGATATGAAAGTTTAGCACGTGAAATATGATGGCTGTCTGTTATCGGTCTCATTACAGAACCGACTGTCAGACAGTTGAAATAGTCGTCTATAAATATAAGTATACCGAGAGCTATCGTTGCCAGCTGCGCTCCGACTCTCGATTTAATGTGGGTTGAAGCCCATCTTCCGAAAGCGGCAGAGCCTCCCGCTTTATTCATCATCGCTACAAGCGTTCCGAGAAGGACAAGGAATATAAGGATTCCCATGTTGTACGGATCGGCAATGTTCGCGATAAATCCGTCGCAGACAACATGCGTAAGCGTTCCTTCAAAATTTCCGCCGGCATATATCACGCCGCCGACGATGATACCTACAATAAGCGATGAATAAACCTCTTTAGTTATAAGCGCCAGCGCAATAGCCACTACAGGCGCCAAAAGTGAAAGCCATGTGGCGTAAGCTCCTACATCCTGTCTTACTGTATCGATAGCAATATCTACATTGGTCTCAAAATCCGGATCAGAGCTGAGATTGTCGGCATATGCGTCAACATATTCCAAAGCCGCGTCCGGATCGGTAAGGTCGATCGCTCCATCGGCTGTTTCTTCAGCAGTAACTGCAGTTTCTTCCGTTTCATCTGCCGAAACCGGGCGCATCACAGCCGTAAATATACCGATAATGAACATGATGATGCACATGATCACTACAGCGCGAAAGCCTCTTCTTCCAACACTTTTCATCTTTTTGGTTCCCCCTTATAAAATCTTTTGGGGTCAAAATTATTGACCCCAAAATGATAAATCATAATTCGTCAACTACATTAAGTCCGCTGCTTGTAATGATCTTCTTAAAGCCTTCCACATCTTCTACACGAAATACCATAAACGCGGAATTTCCGGCTCTGTCGATCATTGTATACATATATTGGATATCGAAATCAGATACGGTACTGAGCACTATGTTCAGTCCGCCCGGAACATCAGGAATCTTTACGGCTACTACTTCCGATTCCATAGTCACAAATCCGGCTTCCTTAAGCGCCGCGACAGCTTCGTCGTGCTTTCTTATAACAAGGCGGATGATTCCGTATTCGGCAGCTTCTGCGATATTTAAAGCCCTGATGCTGATATTTTTCGCCGTAAGGACTTTTGTTATCTCCGACAGCTGTCCCGGTTTATTTTCAAGAAATACAGAAATCTGTTTAACCATATCGTTTCTCCTTTCAGATCTTACGTTTGTCGATTACTCGAACCGCTTTTCCTTCACTTCTCGTGATCGATTTCGGCTCAACAAGATGCACATTCACCAAAATGCCGAGCATTGATTTTAATGCTGCGACAAGGGCTTTTTCTTTCTGAGCAAGTTTACCGAGATTGTCCGTGAAGTTCTCAGCTGCCATTTCAACATAAACATCAATAGTATCTGTTGTTTTAACACGATCGACAACGATCTGATAATTTGACGTATATCCCTGGTCGAGAAGTACAGACTCAATCTGCGAAGGAAATACATTGACGCCTTTGACAATAAGCATATCGTCGCTTCTGCCCATAGGTTTGGCCATTCTGATCAGCGTACGTCCGCATGAACATTTTTCTTCCGACAAAACGCAAATATCTCTTGTTCTGTAACGAAGAAGAGGGAAACCTTTCTTTGTGATAGATGTAAATACAAGTTCTCCGTAACTTCCTACAGGAAGAACCTCTTCCGTATCAGGATCAATTATCTCGGCGATAAAATGATCTTCGTTGACGTGCATTCCTCTCTGCTCTTCACACTCAAACGCAACGCCGGGTCCCGCGATCTCTGTAAGACCGTATATATCATAAGCTTTTATGCCGAGTTTGTTCTGAATATCCTGGCGCATTTCCTCGCTCCAGGCCTCAGCTCCGAAAATACCTGCTTTAAGTTTGATCTTGTCTTTAAGCCCTCTTTCTTCTACGCACTCTCCGAGATAAGACGCATATGAAGGCGTACAGCAAAGGATCGTCGAACCGAGATCCTCCATGAATTGAAGCTGTCTGTCTGTATTTCCGGAAGACATCGGAAGAGTCATTGAACCGATCTTATGGCTTCCGCCGTTAAGGCCTGCGCCTCCCGTAAACAGTCCGTATCCGTAGCTTACCTGAACAACATCATCTTTTGTTCCTCCTGCCGCCACTATAGCTCTCGCGCAGCAGTCATCCCAGATATCGATATCGTTCTGCGTATAAAACGCGATAACACGTCTTCCTGTCGTTCCTGACGTTGACTGGATACGCACAATGTCCTCTTTCGGCGCTCCCATAAGGCCGTACGGATAAGCGTCTCTTAAGTCCGCTTTGCTCAAAAACGGAAGTTTGTATAAATCATCGACGCCTTTAATATCTTCCGGCGTAACTCCTTTTTCTTCCATTTTTTTACGATAATACGGAACGTTTTCCCAAACAAACTTCACCTGTTCAACAAGACGTTCACTCTGCCATGCGCGGATCTGTCCTCTGTCGGCGCATTCGATTTCTTCCTGATAATAATTGCCCATCAGTTTCTTCTCCCTACTTAATATTTAATTATGCGTTTCTGCCGAGATGGAAAGCTTTTTTATTCATTTCGATAAATTTCTCGGGAACGCTCTGCTCTATAGCTTCAAGCCATGCTTCTTCCGTAAAATCAAATAATTTCGAAATTTTTCCCATAAGTACAAGATTTACCGCTTTTGATGAACCTGCCTCTTCCGCGAGCGAAAGAGCGTCAAACGCATCTATATTAATGCCTTTGGCTTTGATCTTTCCGACAAGATCCTCCGGATATTCCATAGCTCCCGTTATAACCGGCATCGGATTGATCTGCTGCGAATTTGTTATAATTACTCCGTCTTTCTTAAGATATTCTGTCCAGCGTGCAGCTTCGAGAAGCTCAAAAGAAAGAATTATATCCGCCTCGCCTTTATCTATGATAGGTGAGTAAACGTGTTCGCCGTATCTTACATAAGTAACGACGTTTCCTCCACGCTGACTCATTCCGTGTACTTCGCTTACTTTTACATCATAACCCTTTGTAATAAGCATTTTACCCAAAAGTTTGCTTGCAAGAAGGGTTCCCTGTCCGCCTACTCCGACGATCATTACATTTTTTGTAGCCATTATTTTCCCTCCCGATTATTTACCAAGTGCGCCTACTTTACAAAGCTGTGTGCAGACGCCGCAGCCCGTGCAAAGCGTATTATCGATAACCGCTTTTTTATCAACGATACTGATAGCAGGACATCCGATCTGCATGCATGATTTACATCCGACACATTTATCCGCGTCGCAGCTGATAGCGCCCGGATGTTTTACATATTTAAGAAGCGCGCACGGACGTCTTGAAATAATAACAGAAGGTTCTTCTGCTGCAAGTTCCTCTTTAAGAACCTCATCGCACTCTTTGAGATCGTACGGATCGATAACTCTTACCCTGTTTATTCCGATAGATCTGCAAAGCGCCTCAAGGTCGATCTTTGAACACGGATCCCCTTTGAGATTAAATCCTGTTGTAGGATTCTGCTGGTGTCCTGTCATTCCTGTAATAGAATTGTCCAGGATTATAACTGTCGAGTTCGAACCGTTATACGCGATATTGATAAGTCCCGTAACGCCTGAATGTATAAATGTAGAATCACCGATAACGGCAACCGTCTTATTGTCAGATGCTCCTTCATTGGCTTTGTTGAATCCGTGGATACCCGATACCGACGCGCCCATGCAGATGGAATACTCGATCGCGTTAAGCGGAGCTACTGCTCCGAGGGTATAGCATCCGATATCTCCGAGTACCGTTACCTTGTTTTTCTTTAATGTATAGAAAATACCTCTGTGAGGACATCCCGCGCACATGATAGGCGGACGCACCGGGATATTTTCGTCAAGCTTCGGCCCTGCCTCAATGGCTATTCCGAGTTTTTCGGCAATGTAATTCTGGCTAAACTCTCCGCAGTATCCGAAAAGCTCTTTGCCCTGAACGTTTACTCCGATATTTTTGCAGTGTGTTTCAATGATTCCGTCAAGTTCTTCCACAACGATCACTTTTCCCACTGCTGCTGCGAATTTTTTGATCATATCCACAGGAAGAGGATTTACAAGTCCGAGTTTAAGAACCGGATATTTATCGCCTGCAACTTCTTTTACATACTGGTAGCTTGTGGAAGATGTGATGATACCCATCGAAGTGTCTTTGCCGTCTTCAACTCTGTTAAGAGGAGTAACTTCGGCGTACTGAGTAAGAGCTTTTGTGCGTTCTTCCACTATCGGATGACGTTTGATGGCGTTGCCCGGCATCATTACATATTTCTGAATGTTTTTTTCGTATGGTTTCGCATCAGGAACAACTCTGTCGCCTGTTTCAACGATGCTCTGAGAATGAGCGACTCTCGTAACCATTTTCATGATTACAGGCGTATCGAATTCTTCCGAGATCTCGTACGCAAGTTTTGTAAACTCCAGCGCCTCTTTAGAATCTGACGGCTCTATCATCGGGATCTTGGCAGCGATAGCGTAATGCCTTGAATCCTGTTCGTTCTGGGAGCTGTGCATTCCGGGATCATCGGCAACTCCTATGATCATTCCTCCGTTTACGCCCGTATATCCGATCGTAAACAGCGGATCCGCCGCAACATTCATTCCTACGTGCTTCATTCCGCAGAAGCTTCTCTTGCCTGCGAATGATGCTCCGAATGCCGATTCCATAGCAACTTTCTCGTTCGGCGCCCACTCCGCATATATTTCAGGATATTTAGCCGCTGCTTCCGATATTTCGGTAGACGGCGTTCCCGGGTAACTGGATACAAAACTGCATCCCGCCTCATATAAGCCTCTGGCAACCGCTTCATTGCCAAGCATAAGTTTTTTCATGTTTTTTTCCACCTTTTATGTTTTCGTTTCTTTATACAATAGTTATGAATAATAGGCTACCACGTTGATCTTTTATAGTCAATATTTCTGAAGATTTTATTGCTTTAACATGATGAGTCAAGGGACGAAAACAAGCACAGTCCTCAGTTTTATAATGTTAATCTCATCATAAAAGCCAAAAACTGTGCCTGCAATTTTTTTGCTGTAGCTGCTTATTCAATCAGCAAAATTTTATCTAATTAATGTCATAGTCAAAAATTTACTGTTTTTCGATAATGTTTATGATTTCTCCATTGTCCATTTCATAAATTTTATCACAGAGAATATTAATATCTTCTTTGCTGTGACTGGCTAAAATAATTGTCTTTCCACTGTCTCTGTAACTCAGCAATAAGTTTCGTATATCCTCCACTCCTCTGTTATCAAGTCCGTTCATGGGTTCATCAAGAATTAATATCTTCTGATCCTCCATGATAGCCTGTGCCAGCCCCAATCTCTGTCTCATTCCCAAAGAATATTTTCCTACTCGTTTTCTGCTGTCTGGGTCAAGGCCAACCGTCTTGATAACCTCACGAATTTCTTTCTTTCCTATTTTTTCATTTATCTTCGCAAGAAAAGCCAGATTATGATATCCACTGTAAGCGTCAAGAAATCCCGGATTTTCAATAATCATTCCTATATCAGAAAGATCAGGAGGCATTTTGCTGTGCAATTTCTTTCCGTCAATAAAAATTTCACCATCTGTAGGCGGCACAAATCCGCAGATACATTTCATCAAAACCGTTTTTCCCGCGCCGTTGCGTCCTATCAATCCTGTGATCTTTCCTTTTTCAAACGTACAGGAAACATTTTTCAAAACTTCCTGTTCTCTATATCGTTTTACTAAATTTTTCACTTCAATCATGCTTTCCTCTTTCCGGCGCACTTGCTGCGCCAATAATGGTAGATTTGGA
>CASDUB010000145.1 GCA_949283905.1 uncultured Lachnospiraceae bacterium
GACTAGAAAATTGGAGTTATTTTTAAGTAAAGTAACGACGCCGGTATTCGGATGGATAGTTCAGCTCATGGGCTGGATCATCGATGGAGTTTATATCGTCATAGACACTATCGGAATACCTAATGTTGGTCTGGCTATTATTTTATATACTGTAATAGTATATTTATTTATGTATCCGCTGACCAAAAAGCAGCAGAAACTCTCTAAAATGATGAGTTATATGCAGCCTGAACTCTCTGAGATTCAGAAAAAATATCAGGGAAAAAGAGACCAGCAGTCAATGTATAAAATGCAGGAAGAGTCAAACGCCATATATCAGAAGTATGGAACTTCTCCTTACGGAACATGTCTGCCTCTTCTTATTCAGCTGCCTATTCTTTATGCACTTTATTCCGTTATTTATCACATTCCGGGATATATTGAGAGGGTTGCGGAAATCTTTTCGGGTCTTGCTACAAAGATCATGCTTATCCCGGGCGGAACAAACGCCTTTATGGGATTTATCAATGAACATCAGGTAAGAGTCGCTGTCGGAGAAGCTCTTACAAAAACAAATGTAATAGACGCTCTTTCAAATATGACGGCGAATCAGTGGACGGCGCTTCAGGCAGTGCCGCAGTTTTCAGACATTGCTTCACAGATTAGCGAAACTGCAGCAAGGAGTGCTTCGGTTAACTCATTCTTTGGACTTAACATAACTGAATCTCCTATAGAGACAATTCAAAACGCTATGTCAAGCGGAATGTGGTGGATGATAATCCTTGCCGTTCTTGTACCTGTTCTTGCATGGTTTACACAGTGGATAACATTAAAACTCAGTCCGCAGCAGGCTTCACAGAGCGCTGATCAGCCCGGAGCAGGTTCAATGAAAGTAATGAACAACTTCATGCCTCTGTTTTCAGCATTTCTCTGCTTCTCATTCTCATTAGGTATCGGTATTTACTGGATAGCCGGTGCTGTGATAAGGGGAGCGCAGATGGTTTATATTAACCGCAAGATGATGAAGATAGACGTAGAAGAACTGATCAGGAAAAATCAGGAAAAAGCGGCTAAGAAAGCACAGGCAGGTCAGAAAGACAGAGTCGAAGGTTCACGAATAAATGAGCAGGCCCATGTAAAAACAAGACGTGTGGAAGCTAAAGGAAAATACACAAATGATGTGACAAAAGGCATAGATGATTATTATGAAAAATCAAAAAATGCCGATCCGAACAGTATTTTCGCAAAAGCAAACATGGTTCGCAGATTTGATGAAACTCATTCAAACGATAGAAAGACAAACAAAAAGAAATAAGTTATAACCGTTGGAGGTAATAATGGAATATATCGAAGTATCTGCCAAAACGGTTAGCGAAGCTATTACAAAAGCAAGCATCGAGCTTTCAACACCGAGCGACGGTCTTGATATACAGATCATCAGCGAAGGAAGCAGAGGATTTTTAGGAATCGGAAGCAAACCGGCTCGTATAAAAGTAGCTATAAAGGCAGAAGAAAAAGCTGCACCGGCTCCTGTAAAAAAAGAAGAGCCAAAAGCGGCTGAAAAAGAAATAAAAAAAGAAGTTAAAGAAGAAATTAAAAAAGATTCTTCAATCGAAAATAAGGAAGCAGATAAACATTTTAACAGCGAAAGCAAAAAAGAAAATCATAAGAAAAAGAACAATAAAAAATCTTTTTCTTATGAGAAAAAAGAAGAAAAAAGATCTGCTGTAATTTCAGAAAATAAAAAAGCTGAAAGAAAATACGAGGTTGTTGAGAAAACAGAAGAAGAAATCGCTGCGATGAAGTCTAGCGCGGATAAGTTTCTCAAAGATGTTTTCGGCGCTATGGGAATCAATGTTGAACTTAACATGGAATATGTTAAGGAAGGCGGATGCCTTGAAATTGATTTTTCGGGAGCTGAAATGGGAGTTCTCATAGGAAAGAGAGGTCAGACTCTCGATTCACTTCAATATCTTACAAGCCTTGTCGTAAATAAAGGACAGAAAGGTTATGTAAGAGTTAAACTCGATACAGAGGATTACAGAAGAAGAAGAAAAGAAACTCTTGAAAACCTCGCCAAGAATATTGCGAACAGAGTAAGAAAAACAAGAAAAAGCGTGGTTCTTGAGCCGATGAATCCTTATGAAAGAAGGATAATCCACTCTGCTCTTCAGCCAAACAAATATGTGGAAACATACAGCGAAGGCAATGAACCCTACAGACATATAGTTGTTACTTTGAAAAAGCAATCTTCAGAAAAATAATTTTTTAGCTGTCGCATTATTGTATGATAATGCGGCAGTTTTTAGTATAATCATAAAGTAAACACTGTCGTAAATGCAATATAAATCCGGAGGAACAAAATGGCAGAAACAATAGCGGCTATATCAACTGCTCTCGCACCGTCGGGAATAGGAATTGTAAGAATAAGCGGACCTGAAGCTCTTTCGATCGGAGATACTCTCTTTAAAGGGAAAAAAGATAAGAAAATTTCCGAACAAAAGGGAAACACGATCCATTACGGGTGGATATCTTATAATGGGGAAATACTTGATGAAGTTCTTGTTTCTGTTTTCAGAGAACCTCATTCATATACAGGGGAAGATTCGATAGAGATTAATTGTCATGGAGGCATAATAGCCATAAACAGGATATTAAACGCAGTTTATGACTGCGGCGCTGCTCCTGCAGGTCC
>CASDUB010000146.1 GCA_949283905.1 uncultured Lachnospiraceae bacterium
GACCAGCCGCGTTCCCACATGCTTCTTAATATAGTTCCAACTGTCGGCCAGTGATAAGCCGGAAGCTCCATAACAAACGGAGCAGGATCTCCCGAAAACATCTTTGTCTTCTTAAGGATGATACCTGATATTACGATAGCTGCGATACCTATGAAGTAAGCTGCCGCAGCCACCCAAGCCGCTCCGCCGAATATTGCGCCTGCGATCATGGCAATAAACGGTATCTTTGCTCCACACGGAATAAATGTTGTCGTCATGACAGTCATACGTCTGTCACGTTCATTTTCAATAGTTCTCGAGGCCATTATTCCCGGAATTCCGCATCCTGTTCCGATAAGGATCGGAATGAACGATTTTCCCGAAAGTCCGAATTTGCGGAATATTCTGTCCATTACGAATGCGATACGCGCCATATATCCGCATGATTCAAGGAATGCAAGAAGTATAAACAGTACAAGTATCTGAGGAACAAATCCAAGTACCGCTCCTACGCCGGCTACGATACCGTCAAGTACAATTCCGCTTACAACGTCATTTGCGTTTGCTGCCGAAAGGCCGTTCTCTACTATAACCGGTATTCCGGGTACCCATGGTCCGTAAGAAGCCGGATCAGGATCCTCGGCGCCGTACTGTGCGTAAACTTCGACTGCTGCCGACAGATCTTCTGTTGTATATGTCACATCTTCTGTAGCGAGGGTCTCTTCATCTTCAAGTGTGAAATCGGCCGTGAGTGAAGGATCGGCTTCGATGATTGAAGAAGCGTAGGCGCTGGCTTCAGCCACTGCTGTATCAGGATCGAAATCTTCGCTTTCCGGATCGATGTAAGCCGTTATATCCTGTCCGTCAAAGCTAAGATCCGCATATGCGTTTATTACATTGAGTGAATCGGAGTATTCTCCGGCAGCTTCATCATATGCGCTTCTTCCCACACCTAAGAAAAACCATCCGTCTCCGAAAAGTCCGTCGTTCGCCCAGTCTGTAGCCCATGTACCTACTGTTCCTACAGAGATATAATATACCAGAAACATTATAACTGCAAATATCGGAAGTCCGAGTATACGGTTAGTAACTATCCTGTCGATTTTGTCCGATATAGTCAGCTTTCCGGCACTGCGTTTTTTATAGACTCTGTCTATTATCTTTGATATATATACATATCTTTCATTTGTTATGATCGATTCCGAATCATCATCCATCTGATTTTCAACGGAAATAATATCGTTTTCGATATGAGAACGGATATCTTTCGAAAGGTTAAGTTCATCGAGAACCTTATCATCTCTTTCGAAAAGCTTTATTCCGTACCAGCGCTGAAGCTCTTCCGGCGTATCCTTAAGGGCGCACTCTTCTATATGAGCGAGCACATGTTCTACTTCGGCAGAAAACTTATGCATCGGAACAGTTTTTCCGCTCTTTGCCGCTTCAACAGCAGCTTCGGCTGCTTCTTTTACGCCTGTTCCCTTGAGAGCCGAAATCGTTATGACTTTACATCCCAGTTCCGCCGCGAGAGCATCTGTATTTATTTCGTCTCCATTTTTGTTTACGACGTCCATCATATTGATGGCAACCACTACAGGAATTCCAAGCTCAGTCAGCTGTGTCGTAAGATAAAGATTTCTTTCGAGATTTGTTCCGTCAACGATATTAAGTATTGCGTCAGGTTTTTCTCCCAAGAGATAATTTCGCGCAACCACTTCTTCAAGTGTATACGGAGACAGCGAATAAATACCCGGCAAGTCAGTTATCGTCACATCGCTGTGTTTTTTTAATTTTCCTTCTTTTTTCTCAACAGTAACTCCGGGCCAGTTTCCGACAAACTGATTAGCGCCTGTCAAAGCGTTAAACAACGTCGTTTTTCCACTGTTCGGATTACCGGCGAGAGCAATTTTAATGCCCATATCATTCCCCCTGTTATTCTATCACTATATTTTCCGCATCGGCTTTTCTTATCGAAAGCTCATAACTTCTCAGCGTCACCTCAATGGGGTCGCCGAGAGGCGCTACTTTTCGGACATATATCTGTACGCCTTTTGTTATACCCATGTCCATGATCCTGCGTTTCAAGGCGCCTTCACCGTTTATTTTTTTCACGGTAACGGTACTGCCTATCTTCGCGTCCCTTAATGTTGCCATCTTTTTCCCTCCGTCTTTGTTCTGTTATTTATTATCATATGAGTTGCCCGACAAATGAACATATCCATGAGTCAACCGTGATTTTTCCGTGCCTTGCACTCTCAAAATCACTAAAAACATTCGGATTCCGCTCATTTTTTTCAAAAATGGCTACATCCTCATGTTTTTTCGGTCCTCATAGCCACAAAATCGTATGCAAGCATCCGATTTGTGTCCATTTATCCCTTGGCTCATCATATATAAACCTTTTGTGCCATTTCTTTGCTTATTGCCACCCTGGCTTCCTTGACATTTACAATGAGATTGCCGTTCATTGAAGAAACAACTGTCACTTTTCCTCCCGGCACAAAGCCAAGGTTTTCCAGATGTTTTTTTACTTCCGGATTTCCTGAAACTTTTAAAATAATGTTCTCCTCTTCTTCTTTTGCAAATATCAACGGCATCATTTTTACTACCTGTACATCAGCCTATGCTAACCCTTTCTCCTAAATATAAGTTAGTTTATACTAACTCGTTGTCCGTATAAAAGTTAGTTTTCGCTAACCCAACATCCTTAAAAAGTTAGTTTTCCCTAACCGCAATCCCAAAAAATAAGTTAGTTAAAACTAACCGGATTCTTAAATAATAAGTTAGCTCCTGCTAACCATCTATAATAATATTCTCAATCTTTCGATTTGTCAATCTTTTTTTCAAAAATTTATTACTTTCTTTATGTAATTTTAAATAGATAAACAAAAGATTTTAATTGTGAAAAAATTAGGAGGAATCAGCTAATGCCAATTCCTCCCTATGTTTTCAAGTATTAAAAATTTGTCCAATTACTTACTGTACCATCAACATATCTTTTTTTAATTGTTCAAGCTGTTCTTTGGTAAGTTTACACGCCTGCAGAATCACATTTTCATCGGTTCCTGCTTTAAGCAATTCGATAGCAGTTTCGCGATGCGCCGTTTCCATGCCTTTTTCTATACCTTTTTCTATACCTTTTTCCATGCCCTTCTCGATACCCTGTTTCATGCCCTTTTCCATGCCCTCTGATATTCCCATATTTATTACTCTTTCAAAAATTCCGCTCATACTGTATCCTCCATTTTTAATATCAGAAAAGTCCATTTCATAATGCTGCTCCAAAGCCATTGCCTTAAAAATTTTCAGCATCGCATCTACATGCTCAAATTTTCTTTCATCTTTAGGCAAATAGTTTTCATTTCTCCGTTTGTTTACGAAAAAATCCGCCAGAATACCAAAGTCGCTTTTAAACATCTTTAATTGAGCATCCGTCAAATATGATATTTCATAAAGATTTATCTTATAATCATTTACATACGGCTTTAACTCATCAGGAACACAAATCGCTTCTAAAAGGCTGCGAGGCGCGTTCCAACGCTTTTCGCCAAAATACAGCACCAATGTAACAACAGGATACTTTAACCCGCTGGTATTGTTTAAAAGCTGCGAACGGTATGACACTCCATCATAGTTTATAACCCTGAGCGGCATGTATTTATCAACCGCTGTCTGGTTCTCAATTCCATAAAGCGCAATATAAACACTGCCTTGTTTCCAGAATTTTGCAACATCCCGTTCCTGTTCATGAAGTTCTCCGTCATCTGCTTTAAACTGTGATACCACATTTGATTCATTAAGCTGCTCCGGTTTTATAAGTCTTTTTCCGTTAAAAAGCAAGACGTTAACAATGTCTGCAAAAACATCGTCGTATTCCTCAAGTAGTTTTTCTGACATATCTTTTTGAGCCATAGTTCTCCTTTTCATTATAGCAAAATAATTATTTTATGTGAATAAATTTGATGAGTACAAAAGAATTTCTAA
>CASDUB010000147.1 GCA_949283905.1 uncultured Lachnospiraceae bacterium
AAAAACTCTAATATTCCTCAATAGCTCAGTCGGTAGAGCATTCGGCTGTTAACCGAAGTGTCGTAGGTTCAAGTCCTACTTGGGGAGTTTAAAATTTATATTTTAAATTTGGCTCCATGGTCAAGCGGTTAAGACATCGCCCTTTCACGGCGGTAACACGGGTTCGATTCCCGTTGGAGTCATTTTTTTGGCGCGATAGCCAAGTGGTAAGGCAATGGTCTGCAACACCAGTATCCGCCGGTTCAAATCCGGCTCGCGCCTTAAAAAAAAGATCCCTTATAGCAGGGATCTTTTTTATTAGGTGAGCAGTTAGTGAGCAATGATCATAAGCTGAAATTAACACATTGCAGCTTAAAGTATAGAGCCCAATGTATCACATAAGTAATTAATTTGTTTATCATCCAGTCCGGAGTAGTTTACAACTATAATATGTTCCTTTATGGCTGAAGGATCGACGTAATATTCAGACATCATTGACGTTATAATGCTTTTTTCTTTCAGCATTTCTTTGATTTTTCTATCAGGCAGTTCAGTATTTAGTATCAATAGAAGCATACTTCCCACACATTGAGTGACTGTTTTAAGTTTTTCTTCTTTCTCGAGCCTTTGAAGGGCGTCAAGCAGCTTATTTCTTACTATTATATTTTTTCTGTTTACTCGATGAATGAATCTTTCGAGATGTTCCCTATTTATATATTTGGCAAGAGCATACTGTTCAAAACTTGCGACCGAGCAGGAGTAAAAACTCATCGTATCCATGTATTTTTGCATAAGTGATTCGGGCAGAATCATATAACTTATTCGAAGCGATGGGGTGACGGATTTCGAAAATGTATTCATATAGATGATCTTGTCGTTGACATCTATAGAATAAAGCGGCGGGACGGGATGTCCGGTTAATACATATTCGCTGTCATAGTCGTCTTCTATAATATAACGATCTTCACCCTTGTTGACCCATTCGAGAAGTTTTAAACGTTCCTGAATAGTCATTACTCTCCCAATTGGGTATTGGTGGGCAGGAGATATATGAAGTATGCTGCAATTTTTTTCATCCAATTGTTCGATATTTAATGAAGGTTCCGAGGTATCGAGATTTATATCGATCGTTTTGTACAGGAATCGATGATTGTCAAATAATTCGCGCAGCCGTTTGGAACATGGATTGGGAAGCGCGACAATGCTTTCAGGTGAAAAGACTTGCTTGAGCCTTCCATACATATATTCTGTTCCTGATCCTATTATGATGCAGTCAGGAGAAACTTTCATCCCGCGGAATTTTCTCAGATGATCTGCAATAGCTACACGTAATTCTGTGAGCCCGTTAAATGGAATAGTATCGAAGAGATCCTCCTGATGTTCTGAAAGAGTCTCACGCATAATGCGGCACCAAAGATTTGAGGGGAAATCTTCAGGTGCATTCCGGTTAGCTCTGAGATTTACATAGTACTGCGTTTGCTGAAAACGTGTTTTAAATTCTGTGTGATGCTTTTCTTTCTGATGAGGATAATGTTCTATATTTGAAACAAAATATCCTTTTTTTTCTTCACTGTGTATGTAACCTTCTATAAGCAGCTGATTATAAGCGTTCTCAACTGTTTTAACACTTATCCCGAGTGAAGCCGCCAAATTTCTTTTTGACGGCAGTTTTTCATTGAAAGTCAGGTCGTGTGATATGATCTGAGATTTTATATATTCATATAGATCCAGGTACAGAACGCCTGTAGAATGCTCATTTGGTTTTACAAGATCAGGTAATGTAAACATCTGGTATCCTCAAAAATAATAATTTTGGTTATTTAATAGTATCCAGGATATTATATAATACAAAATGTAAAAATTAAATGATTTTAAACAGAAATTATTATGCTTATTCGAAATGACATAAATTAATATTTTTTCAAGTGAGGAGATTATAATGAAAAATTATTTCGATTTATCAGGTCAGGTTGCAGTAGTTACCGGATGTTCCACAGGCTTAGGAGTTCAGATGGCAAAAGCACTTGCAAATCAGGGAGCAAATATAGTATGCCTTGCAAGACGTCAGAATCTTATAGAAGAGGTGGCATCGCAGCTGACAAAGGACTTTGGAGTAAGATCTATCGGTGTTCCGTGTGATATTACCGATACGGCAAGAGTTCAGGCTGCCGTAGATACGATTTTAAAAGAATTCGGACGTATTGATATTCTTATAAATAATGCAGGTACAGG
>CASDUB010000148.1 GCA_949283905.1 uncultured Lachnospiraceae bacterium
CCATCCTTCTGCCGACGTTCCTTCTGCCGTTGCGATTCCGTGACCGCCTGTAGGATATATCTTACAACAGCTTTTTACGTTCTGTTTCCTTAACGCTTCATGCATTCTTATCGTATTGCTGTAAGGCACCGACATATCATCTTCGCACGCCCATACAAATGTCTTTGGATAATCAGATTTAACATGAATATCAACAGAAAGCTTGTCCTTCAGCTCGCTGATCGGCAGGTTTCTCATTTCTTCCGGCACTATATCCAAGAAAAATCCAGGCATCATATAATCGAAATGCTTCATTATAACTTCGTTGCTTTTAATTTCATTTATAGTATTTTCTAAAGTAAACATAATATATCCCTCAGTTTCATAATTTATTTAATACATTACACCATCTTACTAACTTTATGCTATAATCCTTTTGTAATTAATTCAACTTTACTTTCCGGGAGGTTTTTATGATTTCAGAAAAGATTTATTTATATGAAGACAGACAGGACGTTTATCTTACAACTTATATATGGGATAATTCGAGAGAGCTTGGCACGGGACCTAACATGAAGCGTCCGGCGATACTGATATGTCCCGGCGGCGGTTACATTTCTTGCTCAGACAGAGAGGCCGAACCTGTAGCTCTTCGGTTTGCCGCTATGGGATACAATGCTTTCGTACTCAGATATTCAACTTATTCAAAGGGTATGCCCTTTGGCATGTCTCCTGATATGACAGTTGTTCCGCAGCCTGAGACAAATCATCCTGTTCCGGTACGCGAAATAGGAATGGCAATCCTTCTGATGCATGAAAAAGCAAAAAAATGGCGTATTGATACAGATCGCATCGCGCTTTGCGGTTTTTCTGCAGGAGCCCATAACGCCGCTCTTTATGCTACGAGCTGGCGCCGTCCTGTTATTGCCGAATATTTTGATACGGATATTGAAAACTTAAGGCCTGCGGCCGTTATCCTTGGATATCCTGTTACGGATTTTAAATTCATGCGGGGATTTAATCACAAAGATCCGATGCTCAACGCTCTGATGAAAAATATGGACGCGGCTTTCTTAGGCACTGATTCTCCTTCAGACGAACTTCTGATTGAAGCAAGTCCTGCCAGACTTGTAGATGAAAACACTCCGCCGATGTTCATATGGGCCACATCAAACGATGAATTAGTCCCCGTCAGCAACTCTCTTCTGATGGCGCAGGCATTGTCAGAACATGATATTCCTTACACGCTTCATATTTTTGAATACGGTTTTCACGGGCTTTCGGTCGCAACTCAGGCTTCCTCTTGTTCAAAGATCGAAACCTCAGATGAAATCGGTTCCTGGGTAAAAATGGCCGAAGACTGGCTTTATAAGAGATTTTCTCTTCCTCTTGTCGAAATGACTCCGATGGAGGAAAATGTTTTAAAGATGCGTAAAGACAATAAATAATTCAATAATTCTCAAGACACACAAAAAGCATATCACTTTGCCCGGCCGCATTGTGATATGCTTTTTTATCAACTGTATTTACTTATCTTCTGTTTATCAGAAATCAAACTTATCTGAGAACCAGTTTTCAAGTTCAGCGATTGGAACTCTTACCTGTTCCATAGAATCTCTGAAACGTATTGTCACGGCATTGTCTGTCTCAGAATCAAAATCATATGTTACGCAGAACGGAGTACCGATCTCATCCTGACGGCGGTATCTCTTACCGATATTTCCTCTGTCGTCAAATTCACAGTTATACTTCTTGGAAAGTTCAGCAAATACTTTCTCTGCTCCTTCATTGAGTTTCTTTGAAAGAGGAAGAACCGCAATCTTAACAGGAGCAAGAGCAGGATGGAAATGAAGCACTGTGCGGACATCATTTTTCTCTGCGTCAAGAACTTCTTCATCGTATGCTGCGCAAAGGAAAGCAAGCACAACTCTGTCTGCTCCGAGCGAAGGCTCGATAACATAAGGAATATATTTCTCGTTTTTCGTATCGTCGAAGTAGCTCATGTCTTCGCCTGATACGTTCTGATGCTGTGTAAGGTCGTAGTTTGTACGGTCAGCAATACCCCAAAGTTCGCCCCATCCGAACGGGAACAGGAACTCAAGGTCTGTCGTAGCTTTACTGTAGAATGAAAGCTCTTCAGGAGAATGATCTCTTGTTCTCATTTCTTCCGGTTTGATTCCGAGCTTCTGAAGCCAATCTATACAAAACTGTCTCCAATAAGCAAACCACTCAAGGTCTGTATCAGGCTCGCAGAAGAACTCAAGCTCCATCTGCTCAAACTCACGTGTTCTGAATGTAAAGTTACCCGGAGTGATCTCGTTTCTGAATGATTTTCCTATCTGACCGATACCAAACGGAATTTTCTTTCTTGATGTTCTCTGTACATTTTTGAAGTTTACAAAAATACCCTGTGCTGTCTCAGGACGAAGATATACCGTATTTTTAGCGTCTTCCGTAACGCCCTGGAAAGTTTTGAACATAAGGTTAAACTGACGGATGTCCGTAAAATTATGTTTACCGCATGTAGGGCATGGAATCTCATGCTCCCTGATGAAATCCATCATCTGCTCATTGCTCCATCCGTCTACGCTTCCGCCCTCGATCTCGATTCCTTTTTCTTCACAGAAATCTTCGATAAGCTTATCCGCACGGAATCTTTCATGACACTCGCGGCAGTCCATAAGAGGATCTGAGAATCCGCCGAGATGACCTGAAGCAACCCATGTCTGAGGATTCATAAGTATAGCGCAGTCAACGCCGACATTGTAAGGATTTTCCTGGATGAATTTCTGCCACCATGCTTTTTTCACATTGTTCTTTAATTCAACACCGATAGGGCCGTAATCCCATGTGTTGGCAAGGCCGCCGTAAATCTCCGATCCGGGATATACAAATCCTCTTGATTTCGCAAGAGCAACGATTTTTTCCATTGTCTTTTCCATAAATAAAATTTCTCCTTATTTAATTATCAAGCTTTATAAATTATAAATACAGGCTCCAATGTAGTAGTCTGAAAGATTTCCGGCAATGTCTCATCCGGATTCTCAGCTACTGTCACAGTCCCGTCGCTTTCAACAGTAACTCCGTCACTCATAAATTCAACTTCACCGGGAAGCTTAACGGTAACAGGTTCTTCAAGAATAAGCACTTTACAGTCTGTTGTCAATGAAACAAGCGAAAAATATGGTACTTCCGCTCCGTTTGCGGCTTTAAATGTTCTGTTAAAATCATACCCGGCTTCATAAGCTTCTTTAACAGTTCCGTTAAAACACGTCACACCGTTAAATATCGAGTATGAATTGGCGTCTCCGTAATTTAACTGCAGATTGATTTTCCCGTTGTTTACTCTGCAGTTTTCAAGCGAAATCGACGCGCCCTCGTTTTGAGCCGCCGTAATATTCTCATCGGTATAGATTTCAAGTTCTTCACCAGTGATGATGCCGTCAGAATCGTCAACTATCTTTTGGATTATCTTGCCGTCTTCGGTAACCTCAAGCTGATTTTTATTTTCAAGATCCATTCCGATACATCCGCTCATCAGAGTTCCCATTATTAAAAAAACAGCCGCAGCTTTAATAAACAAATTTTTTTTACTCATTATTTCCCCTTATATCAGTACTCTGATTTTCAGAAGCAACAAGCATAGTATAAATCATGGGTGTTCTAATTGCAACAGCCACAAATGTAAAGAAATTTTAAATTTTCGCAAAAAAAATGAGCAGTTTATCTGCTCTTTTCTTTAAGCGCGAGACGGGATTCGAACCCGCGACCCCAACCTTGGCAAGGTTGTACTCCACCCCTGAGCCACTCGCGCATTGCCTGATAATAATACAATCAATATCTGAATTTGTCAATAGAAAAAATCCCCTCTACCGTTTTACCGGTAAAGGGGAAGTTCATGTTAATAATTATTTTGCATAATCTGTAACACGGCTTTCACGAATTACATTGATCTTGATCTGACCAGGATATTCCATTTCATCTTCAATACGTTTTGCCATATCTCTGGCCATAAGTACCATATCAGCATCGCTGACCTGTTCAGGAATAACTATGATACGTACTTCTCTACCCGCCTGAACAGCAAAAGATTTTTCAACTCCCTTAAACGAGTTTGTAATCTCTTCTAACTGCGTAAGTCTGTTAGTATATGTTTCAAGTGTTTCTCTTCTTGCGCCCGGTCTTGCAGCTGAAATCGCATCAGCAGCCTGAACGATGCATGCAATAAGAGATGTAGGTTCAACATCACCATGATGAGACTCTACTGCATTGATTACTACTGGAGACTCTTTATATTTTCTGCAAAGGTCCGCACCTATCTGAATATGAGAGCCTTCAGCCTCATGATCAATAGATTTACCTATATCATGTAACAAACCTGCACGTTTCGCCATACGAACGTCAAGTCCTATCTCGCCGGCCAAAAGTCCTGCCAGCTGAGCTACCTCAATAGAATGCTTAAGTGCATTCTGTCCGTAGCTGAAACGGAATTTCATACGTCCAAGGAGACGGATGAGTTCCGGATGGATTCCGTGAACACCAACTTCAAGAGCTGCTGATTCACCTTCTTCTCTGATCATGTTGTCGACTTCTCTCTGAGC
>CASDUB010000149.1 GCA_949283905.1 uncultured Lachnospiraceae bacterium
ACCTGGAATGGCTCTTCTATTCGATCATGGGTCTTATTGCGATCACCGTAGGCGTGATAGGCAGTGTTTTCAGCACTTACTCAGGACTCTATCAGGCTAAGGACAACGAACTTATACTGTCCATGCCGATACCTCCGTCTTATATACTGCTTTCAAGACTTGTCGGAGTATACGTTATTTGTCTGATGTACAGCGCGCTTGTATGGCTGCCTTCGGCAGTCGGTTACTGGATAATTGCAGGATGTACAGTTCAAAATGTGATCTTTCCGCTGATTCTTTTATTGTTCATCGGTGTTTTTGACAGTGTGATCACATGTATCCTCGGATGGATAGTGGCGCTTGTTGCCGGAAAAACAAAAAATAAAACGGCGATAAACGTTATTTTATCTCTTGCATTTCTCCTGGCTTATATGGCGGTTAGCACACAGCTCAACAATGCCATGCAGGGATTTCTGCAGAACAGCGAAGCCATAGGAGGAATTATTTCCACGTGGGTATATCCCGCAGCCCAGCTCGGACACGGCGCGGTAGGAGACATCGCAGGAATGATAATATTTATCCTGATTTCGATGGCCATGTTTGCCGTATGCTGGTTTGTGCTTTCAAAGACTTTTATAAGCTTTGCCACGAAAAAAACAGGTGAAAAGCGAAAAGAGTATAAAGCCGGCGAATCTAAAGTTAAAAGCATCAAGAAAGCTTTGCTTCAGAGAGAACTTATACGTTTTAAATCAAGTTCTGTGTATATTTTGAATACGGGCATCGGAGCCGTATTTATGATAATCATTGCAGTTATGGCAATTATTAACAGAAACGATTTGATAATGCTTGTTTCTTTCTTCAGGGAAGGATATCCGTTTGTCGCAAATGCAGTTCCTGTCATAGCGGCCGGAGTCGTATGCTTTATGATATCCATGTGCCCCGTTTCGGCTCCTTCAGTTTCACTTGAGGGAAAAAATTTATGGATAATAAGATCGCTTCCGGTAAGAGCTGTGGATGCGTTGAAAGCTAAAACAGATCTTCATATGCTGATAATAACAATACCGTCTGTAGTTTCGACAGTGATAATCGGAGCGACATTAAGTATGAATATCGGCGTTATAATATTAATGGCGGTTTTTGCGGTTGTCTTTACACTGTTCATCGCTTACATCGGACTTGTTGTGAATTTAAAGAGACCTAACTTTACCTGGACGTCTGAGATAGTTCCTATTAAACAGAGCATGGCTGTATCGCTGGCGCTCTTCGGAGGATGGGCTGTTTCGATTGGAATCATCGGACTTGGAATTCTTTTGGGAGGCATAATCGGAGATGCCCTGAGTCTTGTGGTTCTGCTTGCAATATTTGTTGTTATAGATGCGCTTATAAATAAATGGATTAAAACAAAAGGCGCCGCTCTTTTCGATCAAATGTAAAAATAAAACGAGGTGGCTGTGAAAACAGCGGAAATTGTATGAAGATAACGAAAAAAACAGGATTATTACTGCTTTGCTGCGCGTTGGTGGTTTTGGCGAGCATTTTTCTGATGCACTCCGACAGCAGCGTATTTATAAAATGGTGGCTTATGTCGCTTATTATCGGAATCGGATTCTTTCCGCTCACGGCCTTTCTGTTCTCCGGATTTAAAGACAAAGGATGGATATTTTCTAAAATACTGGGTGTGGCGGCAGCCGGATTCATTTCTTATATTATTATAGCTGTTGGAATCGGAAAGTTCACAACAGTATTTATATATGCCGTTACACTGGTACTTATAGCGTTTTGTTGGATATTCTTTTATTTAAAAAATGAAAAGACAGGATTTTTTGATCCTTCGGGCAAAGAGCTTTTTATAGATATTGATCTCGTGCTCCTTGAAGAATTCCTGTTTTTACTGCTGTTTCTGATGTGGTCTTATTTCGCCGGGTTTAATCCGGCGGCATACGGAACGGAAAAGTTTATGGATTACGGCTTTATGGCCGCGATGATGCGGGATACCTCGCTTCCGGCAAAAGATATCTGGTACAGCGGCGGAACTATTAATTATTATTACGGCGGCCAGTATTTCGCGGTATTTCTTACAAAACTCACCGGAACACGTATAAATGAAACATACAATATAATGAGAACATTTGTTGCCGCAGCTGCATTTGTGCAGCCCTTCAGTATCGTATATCAGGCGATGGCCGACAGAAATAAGGGCGGCAATAAAAAATGGCAGGGTATTACGGCGGGTATATTTGCCGGAGCAGCCGTCACCCTTGCCGGAAACATGCACTATGTTCTCTACGGTCTGTTCGGAAACGTGTTTAAACTTTCGGGTTATGAAGACTACTGGTTTCCTTCCTCAACACGGTATATAGGGCACAATCCGGAAACTTTGGATCAGTGTATCCATGAATACCCGTCGTATTCATTTGTGCTGGGAGATCTTCACGCCCATGTCGTAAATATTATTTTTGTTCTTTTATTTATCGGCATCATTTATTCGTGGTTCCGTAAAAAAGAAGAGCAGTATTTAAAAGTGACGGCAATCGGTACGGCGGCTGAAAATTCACAGAGAACAATAAAAGAGGCGGCGCTAAAGGCAGCGAAGGATCCTTATATATGGATCCTCGGAGTGCTGCTCGGAATGTTCCAGTTAAATAATTACTGGGATTTCGTCATTTACATGACCGTTGTGGTAATAGGAGTCGTTCTTCTGGCGATAAGACATAAAACTGCCGGAAGAGCAGTAACAGCTTTAGTCAGAATAGTAATACTCGCTGTTTCTTCGGCTGCGGCGGCAGCTCCGTTCAACGCAAAGTTTATAACGATGATCGGAGGCATAAACTTCGTAAACGAACGTTCAGCGCTTTATCAGCTGATAATACTCTGGGGACTTCCGGCGGCAGCTGTTTTGATGCTGTTTATATATACGATAATAAGACATGCAAAAAACGTTAAGATTTCTAAAGAAAATAATATACAGAAAAAGAATTACGTGGCGGGACTGGATTTTGCGGATATGTTTATGCTCCTCATGGGAATATGCGCTATAGGTCTGGTTCTCGTTCCTGAGATCATCTATGCGGTCGATATATACGACGACGGAATGTCGAGATGCAATACGATGTTCAAAATGACATATCAGGCTTATATTATGTTTGGAATGTCAATGATTTATAGTATCTTCAGGATCGGCGCCGATGTAAAGAAAAAGTGCGTAAAGGCGATTGCAGGTATTTTGATTGTTTTGTTCCTGCTTACTTGCGGTTATTTCCCTTATGCAGTAAACTGTTGGTTTGGCGATGTGCTGAATCCGGACGGATATCAGGGACTTGACGCCACTGCGTTTCTTGAAACGACATATCCGTCTGATGCAGAAGCTATAAGATGGCTCAATGAAAATATAGAGGGAAATCCTGTAGTGCTTGAAGCCAACGGAGACAGCTATTCAGACGCACAGGTGGTTTCCGCGATGACAGGGCTTCCTACCGTACTCGGATGGTACGGCCACGAGTGGCTTTGGAGAAACGATCCTTATGATCTTGCAATGATAAGCGAGGATATAAGGACTATATATACGTCAACAGATGTTGAACTGGTCAAAGAAAAGATAAAACAGTATCAGGTAGAATACATATATGTCGGAAGCAATGAGCGGGAAGGCTACCCGATGTTAAATGAAGGACTTCTACTGTCGCTTGGCGAAGTAGTGTTTAGGGGAACTGAGACGGATGCGCCGGCATACATTATAAAAGTAGCTGCAGATTGAAACTGCAAAGGGGTATTTAAGTGGATTTATTTGATTACATGCAGGAAAAACAATTAAAGAACGATTCTCCTTTGGCGGCAAGAATGCGACCTGAAAAGCTTGATGAATTTGTCGGTCAGGAGCATATAATCGGAAAAGGGCGAATGCTTTACCGCGCGATAATGGCTGACAAGCTGAGTTCTCTTATATTTTACGGACCTGCGGGAACGGGAAAAACAACGCTTGCTTCTGTTATAGCGAATACGTCAAGCTGCGAGTTTGTACAGATCAATGCGACCACATCCGGGAAAAAAGATATGGAAGCGGCAGTGGAAGATGCAAAGGCGCGCCTTGCCATGTACGGAAAACGCACTATAATGTTTATCGATGAGATACACAGGTTTAACAAGGCGCAGCAGGATTTTCTGCTTCCGTATGTGGAAAACGGAACAGTTATACTTATAGGAGCCACGACGGAAAATCCGTATTTTGAAGTAAACGGAGCTCTTCTGTCCCGGTCAATTGTGTTTGAATTTAAACCGCTTACTAAAGATGACATAAAAAAACTTTTGAAGAGAGCGATCTTAGATGAAGTTAAAGGAATGGGAAGCTACAACGCCGACATAGATGAGGATGCCCTTGAGTTTTTGGCAGATATGGCGGGAGGCGACGCCCGGACAGCGTTAAATGCCCTTGAGCTCGGAGTGCTGACAACTCCGTTATCCGCCGACGGCAGGATTCACATCGATTTAGATACGGCT
>CASDUB010000150.1 GCA_949283905.1 uncultured Lachnospiraceae bacterium
CGATTTCTTCTATAATCTGTTCAATTCTGCTACTGCTCATTTATATGTCCAGCCTTTCTAATTATTTTTTAATAATTTTTCGATAATTTTCTGAGCAACAAAATCAGGTACAAATTGACTTATGTCACCGCCATACGCAGCAACTTCTTTTACTATTGTCGAACTGAGATATGCGTATTCCAATGACGTAGCTAAAAACAGGGTGTCAATCGAAGGATTGAGGATCCTGTTTGTCTGTGCCATCTGAAGCTCATATTCAAAATCGGTTACAGCACGAAGTCCTCTTAAGAAAACCTGTGCGCCGTGCTCCACCGCAAAGTCAACTGCCAACCCATCAAATGAGCAAACTTCCACATTGTCAAGATCAGAAACGACTTCTCGTATAATATTAACACGTTCCTCTAAAGAAAACAATGGAATTTTAACAGAATTATTCAATACGCCTACTACAAGTTTGTCAAAAAGCCTCGCTCCTCTTTTTATTACGTCTATATGACCGTTTGTGATCGGATCAAAACTTCCTGTATAGACTGCTGTTGCCATTTCAACCCCCAAATTTCAAAAAAATATGTTTATTCGTTTTGTATTTTTTCTCTTTAATACAAACAAGACCCAGCTCCTCTGTCCATGAAAAATCAGTCTCTATCGAAGCCTCAATAACAAAAAGGGTATTTTCGTTTACTAAATCGGAACCGACAAGTATATTCATCAGATCATGTTCCAGACCTTTGTTATAAGGCGGGTCCATGAACACTATATCATAAGGTTCATTTTGTGCAAGTGAAACAGCAATATTTCTCGCATCTTTTTTTAATATATATGATTGATCCGTGAATTTTGTTTTTACAAGATTTTCTTTTATACAGGAAAAAGCCTGGCTGTTCTGTTCGACAAAGCAACAGAATTTAGCGCCTCTGCTTAAAGCTTCTATACCTATTCCGCCGCTTCCGGCAAAAATATCGAGAAATCTCGCACCATACAGATATGGATTTAAAATATTAAAAAGAGTCTCCTTTATACGATCTGTGGTAGGTCTCGTCCCCATACCAGGAACCGTTTTTAAAGCAAGACTCTTTCTTGTTCCGGCTATAACTCGCATAGTGCTTAAGTATCAATAATCCTTTCTGAGCTGTTCTCTCCAATCAAGATCTCCTCTTGCAAGACTTAAAATCAATGCTTCCGCCGTCGCAATATTTGTAGCCAGCGGTACATTATAAAGATCACAGCTGTTGATCACCTGATAAACATCAGGCTCTTTTGCGCTTATCATAGATGGATTATAAAAGAAGATAACAAGATCCAGTTCTTCTCTTTCGATCATCTCTATGAACTGCTTGTCTCCTCCGACAGAACCGGCAAGAAACTTATGAACTCTCAGTGAAGTTACATCTTCTATTCTTCTGCCTGTTGTTCCTGTCGCATAAAGATCATGTTTTGCCAGAATTCCTTTGTAAGCAATACAAAAATCTTCTATGAGACTTTTTTTGCTGTTATGAGAAATAAAGCCAATATTCATTATTTCACCCCGTAATTCATTTCTCTTTGTACAGATTATATCTAATCCTAATTATTATATCCATTGAGTAGGATAGCAGATTATACAATAAAATGCAACACAAAACGCAAAACTTAAACATATATTATAAATATAATTTTAAGGATGTAGAATCTTGAATCGGTCATTTGTGCATTATTCATTAAATCAGCGTGGTAAAACGTTTTGAAAAAATCACTTAAAGAATTCCTTCGATATCGTTTCTGACCTGTTCCAGCATATTGCCAAGCAGACCGTATTTTTCACCTGACAGATCAGGGTCTTCTTTAATTATCTCTTTAACAAGTTCCGATACCTGTATCAGGATATCAGCATCCCCGAAGGGATCGGCAAGAGAAAATCCCGCCATTCCACTCTGCCTTAATCCGAAAAGATCGCCCTGACCGCGAAGCTTAAGATCCTCCTGCGCTATATAAAACCCGTCGTTCGACTTATTTAAGATCTGAAGACGTTTATTGTCCTCCTCTTTTGAATCCCCCTGCAAAAAGATGCAATAGGACTGAGCGTCGCCGCGTCCTATCCTTCCTCTGAGCTGGTGAAGCTGCGCAAGCCCGAAACGCTCAGCGTTCTCTATCATCATTACCGTTGCATTCGGAACATCAACGCCTACCTCAATAACAGTTGTAGATACAAGTATTCTGATCTTATTTTCCGAAAACTCATTCATTATATTTAACTTCTCTTCTGCCGTCATTCTTCCGTGAAGCATTTCGACTCGCACATCCGGTTCAAATATCTTTTTGAGCTTTTTTGTATATTCGATGACATTTTCGCATCCGAGATCTTCATTCGGCTCTATCATAGGACAAATTATATACGCCTGATGGCCGCTGTCTGTCTCTTTCTTTATAAATGAATATGCGGTTTTTCTATATGATGTATCCACCACGCAGTTCTTTATCTTTAATCTTTCTGCCGGCAGTTCATCAAGCACGGAAATCTTAAGCTCGCCGTAGATTATAAGAGCAAGCGTACGTGGTATGGGAGTCGCGCTCATTACAAGTATATGGGGAAGAATGCCTTTTTCGGCGATTATTCCGCGCTGCTTAACTCCGAAACGATGCTGTTCATCCGTTATAGCAAGAGAAAGGCATTTAAATTCAACTTTATACTGAATTATAGCGTGGGTCCCAATGACAGCTTTAACTTCTCCCGAAGCAATTTTTTCATAGGATTCTCTTTTTTCTTTTGCTGTCATCGATCCGGTAAGCAGCAGTACCTGTTCGGTGTCGATACTATTTTCCCTAAGAAGCCTTATGAACGAATTATAATGCTGCGCCGCCAGCACCTCTGTAGGCGCCATGAGCGCACATTGATAACCCTTTGACATTACTGATATCATCGAAAGAAAAGCTATTATCGTCTTTCCGCTTCCCACATCTCCCTGAAGCAGTCTGTTCATCGTATGAGAGCTCATCAATTCATCTCTGATTTCGCTCCAGACCTTCTTTTGAGCGCCGGTGAGGTCAAAAGAGAGATTATTAATTATCCTATCCGCTTCAGAAGTATCCTGTATTTTATAATTATTTTCGGTTTCCTTATAATTTTCATTAATCTTTGACAAACGAAGAAGATATACAAGAAATTCATCAAATACAAGTCTCTTATGGGCATCCTTCAGCTCTTTTTCAGATATCGGAAAATGTATTTTGTTTACTGCGGTGTCACGATCCACAAGACCGTATTTATTTCTGATATCATCAGGCAGATATTCTATGAATGCATATTTGCCGAGCACCTGCTTTACGGCCTTTGCAATCATTTTATTTTTTAAACCGGCCGTAAGCGAATATACAGGCTGAACACTTCCCTTTACGTCTTCATACTGCGCAAGAGTGAAGATTTCAGGATGTTCCATTATCACCCTGTTGTTTTTACGAATCACCATCCCCCTGAATATAAATACCGCGCCCCTCTTTAGAGTTGCCCTTAAATAAGGCATATTGAACCAGTGGATCTCGATCTTGCCTGTTATATCTTCCGCATTTAAAATAGTGAGGGCTGCTCTTCCGCCTGTTTTTATAACGGGAGGTCTTTTGATATGTATTATAACGGCCTGTTTTTCACCCGAAACAAGTTCGCCGACCGGCACACATTCTTTATAGGCATCATATGCTCTCGGATAATAATGAATAAGCTGATCGAGATTGTCGATACCGACTTTCCCGAACAGCTTTTCCGATTTTGGTCCGATGCCCTTCAGTTCGCTGAGTCTTTTCTCAGCAAGAAGATTATTCGAACCCATATTTATTCCTCTTAGATTTAAATCATTCTACAGAAATCACACAATAATATACCGGCTGTCCGCCATACTGTACATCTACGGAACAGCTCGAATATTCGTTTTCAAGCATTTCGGCCAGCTCTGACGCCTGCTCTTCGGTATAACCTTCGCCGTAGTAAATGCTGATAAGTTCGGCGCCGTCATGCATCATAGCCTTTACGCTGTCAAAAGCAACTGAAGTGATATCTTTTCCAACGGCAAGAAGGCCGTTATCTCCGACCGCCATGATATCTCCGTTGCTTATCTCAAAATCATCGATCTTTGTATCGCGAATAGCGTATGTAACCTGAGAAGTTGCTACTGCCGCAATACAATCGTTCATGATGTCGGCATTTTCCTCCGCCGAATACTCCGGAGCAAAATTAATCATTGCCGTTATTCCCTGAGTAACTGTCTTTGTCGGTATAACGATGATAGTCTTGTCTTCCGTAAGATCGCGGGCCTGATTTGCAGCCATAATAATATTTTTATTATTAGGATAAACGAAAATGCAATCGGCATTGATCTGTTCAATTGCGTTAATAAAGTCATCCGTCGAAGGATTCATAGTCTGACCGCCGCTGATAACAACGTCAACTTCCATATCTTTAAAAAGATTATTAAATCCTTCGCCTGCCGCAACTGTTATAAATCCGTATTTCTTTCTCTCCTGCGGCTGTTTCGGCTCTTCTTTAGCGCCGTTCTGAGCCTGCTGAAGATTGAGCATCTCTCTGTGCTCCTCGCGCATATTGTCGATCTTGATTCTTGAAAGCTCGCCGTATCCGACTGCTTTATGAAGAACAGTTCCCGGATCGTTTGTATGCACGTGGATCTTTACGAGATCGTCATCCGGCACAAGAACGATCGAATCTCCCATCGAATCAAGGAACTTCTGAAGCGATGAAATCTCGCTGTCAGGAAGAGGTTTATCAATATTAATGATAAATTCGGTACAGTATCCGAATTTAATCTCTTCTGTAGGTCTGTTTACGTCTACCTTAGGTGATGCAGACTGCGATGAAGTTTCTTCCGAAGCAGCTGTACGTTCAACAGGCTTGCCCTGGAATGCAAGAAGCGCTCCTTCAAGGACTACCATAAGTCCCTGGCCGCCCGAATCCACTACTCCGGCTTCTTTAAGAACAGGAAGAAGTTCAGGCGTCAAAGCAAGAACTCTGTTTCCTTCCTCTATAACTTTTATAAGAAACTCTTCAAGATCTGTTTTTTCATCTGCATGTTTAGCAAGAGTTACTGCCTTTTTTGCAATACCTTTTGCGACAGTAAGGATCGTACCTTCTTTCGGTTTCATAACAGCTTTGTACGCTGTCTCCACTGCCCTTTCAAATGAAGCGGCAATAAGCTTAATATCAATTTTGTTGTGAGACTGGATCTCTCTTGTAAATCCGCGAAGAAGCTGTGAAAGGATAACCCCCGAGTTACCTCTTGCTCCTCTTAGCGAACCGTGCGAGATCGCTTTTGCTATATCAGCCATCTCTGAGCTGTTTAACGCTTCAACCTCTTTTACTGCCGAAAGAATCGTCAAAGTCATATTTGTTCCCGTATCGCCGTCCGGCACCGGAAATACATTTAATTCATTAATCCATTCTTTCTTTGATTCAAGGTTATAAGCTCCGGAAACAAACATTTCCTTTAACATTCCGGAATCTATATGATTTACAGACACTTTACGTATCCTCCCATTTATATTTTTAGAATTGTTTGTGTATCAGTCTATAACACGAACACCTTCAACAATAATTCGGATATTTTCTATTTCCATACCCGTAAATTCAGATACATTATATTTGACGTTGCTGATAAGGTTCTGAGCTATAGTGCTGATGTTTACACCGTAAGCAACTAACACATGAAAGTCTAAAGAAATCTTGTTATCTTCAATCTTAACATTTATACCATGTTTAAGGCTTTCGCGACGGAGCAGCTTAACAAGTCCGTCTTTCATATTTACCGCTGCCATTCCTACTATACCGAAGCATTCAACCGCAACGCTCCCGGCATACGTAGCAATCACATCCGGATCTATGATAACTTCACCAAGTTCAGTATCCATACGTCCCTTCATAAGTGCAAATTCTCCCTTCTTAACATTATTTTAAGTATACCCTATTTCACATTAAAAATAAACTGTTTTTATTTTCCTTTAATTTATGATACTTACCAAATATAAAATCTGCGGCTTTTTTGCGGTTTTTTTATCATATTTTTAAAAAAACTGCTTGCATTTATATGTGATTTCTGTTAGACTATCAAACGTTGTAATGATGAATAACTCTGCAACAAGAATAATAAAGGAGGTGCAACCATGGCAAAATGTGCAATCTGCGGCAAGAGCGCTTATTTTGGTAACAGCGTCAGCCATTCACATAGAAGAGCAAACAAAATGTGGAAGCCAAACGTAAAATCAGTTAGAGTTAAAACTGAGGGTGGTTCAAAAAGAATGTATGTTTGTACTTCCTGCCTTCGCAGCAATGCAGTAGAACGTGCTTAATTAAAGCATTTA
>CASDUB010000151.1 GCA_949283905.1 uncultured Lachnospiraceae bacterium
TAAATCTCGGACTCTATAATTTTTTTCTGCCGGAAGACAAAGAATTATCGGGAGGAGCAATTGATTTAGATTCAACTGTAAGCCGCCGGAACAGAAACAACGGTATGGGGATAATGCCGGAAGAGAAACATGAATCTTACGAAAAGATAATGCTGAGCGAATATGCCATAAGATTTTTCTCGGATTTCTTAACTGACTCTTCCGAAGACAACGCAGAAAAATTAAATTATCAGGCTGAATATATCATCGCGGGCAAAGATACGGATTCAAAAAATTTAAAAAGTGTACTTGATTCAATAGTGCTGATACGGGAAGGCATGAATTATCTATATCTGTATACCGACGCGGAAAAGATGGCTGAGATATCAGAGATAGCTCTTATCATTTCGATGATACTGTTGTCACCGGAGTTTGAAACGGTTATTCAACAGCTGATAATGCTTCTGTGGGCATATGCCGAAAGCCTTATGGACGTGAAAACTCTGCTGGCAGGAGGAAAGGTTCCTGTTTTTAAAGACTCCTCAACATGGCAGCTCTCGCTTTCCGGTATCTGCTCGATGAACAGTGATACAGAAGCTTCTAATATGAACAGGGGACTCGGATACAGAGAATACCTGAGGCTTCTTATGTATATGCAGCCGGATCAGACAATACTTAACAGAACGATGGATATGCTGGAGTACAATAAACGGTTAACTGAAGGAAGTGAGGAGTTTTGCCTTGACAACTGCATAAGCGATTTTGAGATAGGCTACAGCGGTTCGATCGGAAGTAATGAATTCTATATAAGCAGAAGTTACGGTTATTGAGTTTTGACGATAAAAATACAGGAGAAAATGAATGGTTCAGGATGCGAAAGAATGGCCTTTTTTTGAAGAAGGTAAATCAATACGGAAAATAAGCTGCTCTCTTTCAAAAAACATTCCGGAATACGATCGCTTTAAACCCCCGATCATAAAGCGGTCTTTTGCGAAAAAAAGGTCATTCTCTGGCATCCTGAAAAAAACGGAACTGAGAAGAAAAATAAAACGGGCAAGTCTTACATTGGAAGCTGCCATAATAGCTCCGATATTTTTTATGACGGTTATCTGCATCGCGAGCATTATGGGCATTTACTCGGGAACACTGGACAAGATGGTATCGCTGCGAAATACTTGCGAAAAGATTGCGCTGGCTTCGTCGGTAAGCGATGATGAAATATGGATCGATATATCGGAACCTCAATCGTTTAAGCCTTTTTATCTGCCTGCGGGAGCGGATTTAAATACTGTTATATGCAGAGGAAGGGTAAGAGCCTGGACGGGAAGGAGCGAAGGATCGGCTCAGGATTCGGAACAACAAGGCGGCACATATGTATATGTGACCGAAAACATGTCGGTATATCATACAGATTCAGGATGTACGTATATAAATCTTTCCATACAGTGTGTTTCATCAGGCGATGTCAGCGGGCTGCGAAATTCTGACGGCGAAAAATATAAACCGTGCGAGAAATGCATGAGTGAAGGTCAAGATCCGGCACATGTGTATATAACAGAGACAGGCAACAGATATCACAGTTCGACTTCCTGCAGCGGTCTGAAGCGAACGGTAAAAATGGTTGATATATCGGAAGTCGGAGGATTGAAAGAGTGTTCGAGATGCGAATCTCATTCATAGTCGTCACCTGCATGCTGCTGATCAATTCGATCACTGATCTTGTAAAAAAAGAAATATGTCTGAAACTGACTTTGACGGCAGGAATCGCGGGAGTTGTTTTTCAGCTTGTATACATGAGGTCAGGCCTGATAAATGTTTTATTGTCACTGATACCCGGAGCGGTACTGATTTTTTTATCTGTTATTACAAAGGGACAGATAGGCGTGGGAGACGGCATAGTTGTTCTGTGCATAGGAACATGGCTGGACCTGTATAATTCGCTGAATATTCTTATGACGGGAATGTTTCTGGCCGCTCTTGGCAGTGTTTTTCTGTTCTTTCTTAAAAGGAAAGTAAAGGAACTTCCGTTTGTGCCGTTTTTGCTTGCCGCCGAATTGATACTTCCGTTGATTTTAGTTTAATAAGGAAACGATATGAGATTAGAAATTAAAAAAATAAAAAGAGGCGTTTTTACCGTGGAGGCGGCAATAGTTGTGCCGATGGTTACATTTATGACGGCAGCTTTGATAGGATTTATATTTTACATGCATGATAACTGCGTTTCGTCGGCAGCAGCTTATGAGGCGGAATTTTATGCGGCTCAAAAACAGGTAAACGACGATGAGGATGAAGCTGAAAAACGTCTAAATGAAAGACTGGAACAGCGTAAAAATGAAACATTCCTCGGATTCGGCGATTACAGATATGAAGCTGCTGCTGGAAGCGATATTTATACTGTTAATATCGAAGGAGAAATACTGCCGGAAGTATTTAGAGGCCTGTTTAAACGGAGCAAAAAAATAAGTATTGATAAGACTGATCCCGTATTCGTCAAACGACTGATGTGGACGGGCGGGAAAATTGTCGGAGATTGAGGCGGATAAAATGAAACTTAGTATAAGAAAAGATGTGGGACACCGTTATCTTGTGATCGCAAATGAAAAAAGCAGCGAATCGAATTATAAAGAAAAAATGATATTAAATAATAAAATAGAAGGATTTGCCTCATGCTTTTTGGAAAGAGTGGACGATGAAGAACTGTTTTATTATGAGATACCTTTTGGATATTCGCAGCTCAGCGTGCTGCTTAAGAGTCGGCAGACGGATGAGAGTATA
>CASDUB010000152.1 GCA_949283905.1 uncultured Lachnospiraceae bacterium
AAATTCGCCAATGTCGAAGTTACGTCAGAAGGAACAAAGGCGTTTGCCGCTGCCGTACTCGATGAACTTACTCAGCTCTGCGATATATTGGGAATCAAACTTGAGGCAAAGGAAGAAGAACTTGAGCCTGAACTTGCCGCGCTTATAGAAGAGAGAACGGCAGCAAAGAAAGTAAAGGATTTTGCGAGAGCCGACGCCATCAGAGCCAAACTTCTTGAAAAAGGTATTGAATTAAAAGATACGAGAGAGGGCGTAAAGTGGAAGAGAATCTGATGCCGGAAGCGTTCATAAAAAAAATAGATCCGAACGAGGCCGAACATTTTTCCGCACTTGTGCTGGCGTATATAGGAGACGCCGTATTTGAAGTGTTCGTAAGAAAAATGCTTATAGCGGAAGCAAATATGCAGGTGAATAAACTTCACAGAGCGGCGACTGCGCTGGTTAAAGCGGAAGCCCAGTCGAGAATGATAGGGATACTGATGCCTGAGCTTTCGGAAAAAGAAATAAAAGTATACAGACGGGGACGTAATGCCAAGAGCAATACTTCCGCAAAAAATGCGTCTATCACGGACTACAGAAGAGCTACGGGATTTGAGGCTCTCATGGGATATCTGTATCTCAGCGGCCAAAAAGAAAGAATGCTGGAACTTATGGAAAAGGCCGTCATATCTGAAAGGAACAGAAAAGATGAACAATAATTCGGAAGAAAACAGCCGCATAGAAGGACGCAACCCGGTACTTGAGGCGTTCAGGGCAGGAAAGACAGTTGATAAGCTTTTTGTTCAGGACGGCTGCAAAGACGGAGCGATACTTACTATCTTAAGAGAGGCAAAAAAACAGAATACCATAGTAAATAAAGTCACAAAAGAAAGACTTAATCAAATGTCGATGACGGGAGCTCATCAGGGAGTCATAGCTCAGATATCGGCATACGGATACTGTGAGATCGAAGAAATCCTTGAAAACGCGCGAAAAAAAGGTGAGCAGCCCTTTGTCCTTCTGCTCGACGGAGTGGAGGATCCGCACAATTTCGGGGCTATTTTAAGAACTGCGAATCAGGCGGGAGTTCACGGCGTTATAATCACAAAACACAGAAGCGCATCAATGACTCCGGTTGTGGCAAAAGCATCCGCCGGAGCGATAAATTATGTGCCTGTGGCCAAAGTATCAAATCTGGGAAATGCGATAGACCGGCTGAAAAAAGAAGGATTGTGGTTTGTATGCGCAGATATGGACGGCACGAGGATGTACGATCTCGATCTCAAAGGGCCTATAGGCGTGGTCGTAGGCAATGAGGGAAGCGGCGTAAGCAGACTTGTTAAAGAAAAATGCGACATGACAGCGTCTATTCCTATGAAAGGCGACATCGATTCGCTCAATGTTTCGGTTGCGGCGGCGATACTTTCATATGAGATAGTGAGACAGCGTTTATTCTGATTGGTGATACATGGAAGAAAAGTTTGACAGATTATCGGATGAAGAAGTAATTGCATTATATAAGAACGGCAATAACGGCGCCGGTGAATATCTTATGAGCAGATATAAAACGCTTGTGAGGAAAAAAGCCAGACTTTATTATCTTGACGGCGGAGATCAGGAGGATCTTCTTCAGGAAGGCATGCTGGGGCTTTTTAAAGCGATGAAAGAATTTGATCCGGCAAAACAGACGTCGTTTTTTACCTTTGCCGATCTTTGCGTCAATCATCAGATGCTGACTGCCGTTGAATCCGCCAACAGAAAGAAACATAAGCCGCTGAATGATTCTGTTCCCATCGAAGGGCTCGACGAATCTAAAGTGATAAAAACGGGAAGCGGAACAGAAAATCCTGAGACGTTATTTGTAGACAAGGAAACGGCGGATCAGATGCTGGAAGAGTGGAAGAAGCTGTTCAGCAAAATGGAGACGGAAGTATTTGATCTCTATCTGGAGGGATACGATTATCTTCAGATCGCCGAAAAACTGGGTAAGACGGGAAAATCGATAGACAACTGCCTTCAGAGGATCAAAAGCAAGATAAAGAAAAATGAAAAATGAAATAAAAAACGTACGAGGAACGTCTTTCGGACCGGACTCGTACGTTTTTTTATAAAGCTACTAACCGGATTTGAACCGGTGACCTCATCCTTACCAAGGATGCGCACTACCTCCTGTGCTATAGCAGCTTAACTGACGATTTAAAATTCTAACAGAGAAAGTCCTGTTTGTCAATTGATTCATCGACACAGTCTCAGAATCTCCAATATAACTTAATAATTGTGCATAATAGAGTAAAAAATTATCGAAAATAGAGCAATATATCAATAACAGAAGTAAATATGACGAATTTCTTTAATATATTTTGTATAGATTTGAAGCATAAAAACATTTATTACATGTGAAAATGTGATATAATAGCTTTAATTAAATAAAATTTTTTCTCAAAATGACTAAAATATTTGTTTTTTTCTATATCATTATAGTAAAAATTCAAAGAAGATATGTTATTGATGAAAATCTAAGTATAATTGGTGAGGTGAGACAGCATATGATCAAAAAAGAGATGATTGCGATGCTTTTGGCAGGCGGACAGGGATCCAGACTCGGCGTCCTGACAGATAAAGTCGCAAAACCGGCGGTTGCTTTTGGCGGAAAATACAGAATCATAGATTTTCCTCTCAGTAACTGTATCAATTCAGGAATCGACACAGTTGGCGTCTTAACACAATACCAGCCTTTGAGACTTAATTCTCATATCGGAATCGGTATTCCGTGGGATCTGGATAAGGGCGAAGGCGGCGTCACACTTCTTTCACCGTATGAGAGTAATTACGGAAACGGATGGTACAGCGGAACTGCGGACGCCATTTATCAGAATATAACTTTTATGGACAAATATGATCCGGATTATGTTGTTATTCTTTCGGGCGATCATATATATAAGATGGACTACCAGCTTATGCTTGATTATCATAAGGCAAATAAAGCAGACCTTACTATTGCATGTATGACGGTTCCATGGGAAGAGGCAAGCAGATTCGGTATCATGATAACCGATGAATTCGGAAAGATCACAGAGTTTGAAGAAAAACCTGAAAATCCGAGAAGCAACCTCGCTTCGATGGGCATTTACATCTTTAGTTACGACGTCCTCAAAAAGACCCTTAAGAAATTAAAAGACGTGCCGAATCTTGATTTCGGAATGCACGTTCTTCCGGACATCAGGGAGAACAACGGACGCATTTACGCTTATGAGTTCAGCGGATACTGGAAAGACGTAGGAACTCTCGGCTCATATTGGAGCGCAAATATGGAGCTTATAGATATTGTTCCTGAATTTAACCTTTACGAAGAATTCTGGAAGATCTATACAAACTGCCAGACTATAAATCCGACATATATTTCAGATACCTCTAAGATAGATAGAACATTGATATCGTCAGGATGTGAGATCTACGGAGAAGTAAGTAATTCGGTACTCGGATTTGATATCAATGTCGGCAAGGGAACTGTAATAAAAGATTCCATTATCATGAACGGAGTTACTATCGGCGAAAACTGCCATATCGAAAAGGCGATAATTGCCGAAGACACTATCATAGGCGACAGAGTAACCCTCGGCGCGGGCGAAGAAGTGCCTAACGTTGCAAAACCGAAAATATACGGAGACGGAATTTGTACTATCGGAGAAAATTCCTATATTCCTGACGGTATCACTATCGGAAAGAACACCGCGGTTTACGGAAAAACAAATGTTTCAGACTACTTTGATATGCAGCTGCCTTCCGGCGGATATCTTAAAAAGGAGGGTGAGTAAATGAGAACGTTAGGTATTATTTTGGCAGGCGGAAATAACAGCAGGATGCGCGAGCTTTCAAATAAAAGAGCTATAGCGGCCATGCCTGTCGCGGGAAACTTCAGAAGCATTGACTTCGCATTGTCAAATATGACAAATTCAAATATACAGAAAGTTGCCGTATTATCACAGTACAACGCGAGATCTTTAAATGAGCATCTCATGTCGTCGAAATGGTGGAATTTCGGACGTAAACAGGGCGGACTGTATGTATTCTCTCCGACCATCACGCATGACAACAACTGGTGGTACAAAGGAACTGCTGATGCGATATACCAGAATCTCGACTGGCTCAGAAGATGCCATGAACCTTATGTTGTTATCGCTGCAGGCGACGGCATATATAAGATGGATTATTCGAAGATGCTTGAGTATCACATCGCCAAAGGCTCGGATATCACTATCGCATGTACGGAATATGACGGGGATCCGAAGAGATTCGGTATATTAAAGCTCAACAGCGACGGCCGTATCACAGAGTTTGACGAAAAGCCGATGGTAAGCTACAGCAATCTTGTTTCGATGGGCGTATATATTATCAGAAGACGTCTGCTCATTGAACTTATAGAGCACAATGTATGTGAAGGCAGATATGATTTCGTAAAGGATATTCTTATAAGATACAGAAATCTTAAGAAAATGTACGGATACAAAGTTGACACATACTGGAATAATATTTCCACAGTGGAGTCATACTATAAGACAAATATGGATTTCCTTAAACCGGATGTGCGCAAGTATTTCCTTGAAACAGCGCCGAAGATCTATTCGAAAGTAGAAGACGTTCCGCCGGCAAAATTCAATCCGGGAAGCAAGATAACAAATTCTCTTGTTACGGAAGGCGCTATCATTAACGGTGAAGTAAGAAATTCTGTCCTGTTCAGAAATGTATTCATCGGTAAAAATTGTATAATTAAGAATTCTATAATCTTAAATGATACATACGTAGGCGATAATTCACATATCGAGAACTGCATCGTTGAGAGCAGAGGAACCATTCTTCCGAATTCATTCTTCTTCGGAGAGAACGGCATAAGGATTGTAGTGGAAAAAAATAATCGCTACGAACTTTAAAGGAGTAGGTAATATGAAAATAACAGACATCAGAATGCGTAAAATGACAAATGACACAAAAATGAAAGC
>CASDUB010000153.1 GCA_949283905.1 uncultured Lachnospiraceae bacterium
CTCTTTCGGGATTTTTGCAGGAGGTGGCGCTTGTTGCCGATATCGACTCTGTGGATGAAAATAACGACAGAGTTTATCTGATGACTATTCACAGCGCTAAAGGCCTTGAGTTCGATAATGTATACATAGCAGGAATGGAAGAAGGGCTTTTTCCGAGTTTCAGAACATTATACGATATAGATGATGAAGAGCTTCAGGAAGAGAGAAGGCTTTTTTATGTCGGAATGACAAGAGCGAGAAATGTCCTCAAACTCACATCGGCAAAAATGAGGATGGTTCGAGGAGAAACTGAATTTCACAGAGTATCTCAGTTTATCAGTGAAATAGACGACGCTTATGTAACGGATGAAAGCGACTGGGATCTCAGAGGGCCTGACAGAAAAGAAACCCGTAAAGATACTTTCGAAAGAAGTTCGTTTAATAAAAAAACTCAGAAACTGCCCTACGGCAAAACTTTCGATATGAATCAGTTTAAGGTCAAAAAAGCAGATACTCTTGATTACGGCGTAGGCGACAGGGTAATACATAAAAAATTCGGAGCAGGAACCGTTCTTGACATAAAGGACGGGGCTAAAGATTACGAAGTAACTGTTGAATTTGACAACGCCGGTCAGAAGAGAATGTTTGCCGCTTTCGCTAAACTGGAAAAACAGTAAAAATAAAATAACAATTTTACATACGGCAGAATTCATGGTAATATAGTATGCTGACAGCGTGTAATATGCGCTGATTTAACAGAAAAAGATAAATAAAACGGGAAGGAAAATACATATGAGCTTATTAACACAGTGGAGAGAAATGGCTTATGATCAGAAGGCTGATCAGAAGAAATTAAATCAGTTATGGCAGGCATATTTCTTAAAGGAGAAAGCTGTATATGAGCAGCTTCTTGCTGATCCTGATACGGAAGTAAAAGGAACAGTTGCCGAACTTGCAAAAAAATATGACATGGACATCATGACAATGACAGGATTTCTTGACGGTATAGATGAGAGCCTTGTAACTCCTAATAATATTGAAGAGATGGATGAAAATACAGAAGTAAGCCTTCTTTTCGACAAGAAAAAACTTTACAAAAACATGGTCGGAGCAAGAGCCGAATGGCTTTATACGCTTCCTCAGTGGAACGATATCTTTTCTCCTGAAGAGCAGAAAGCTCTTTATCTTGAAGAGAAAAAATCAGGAACGGTCGTTAAAGGCAAAAAAGTCGGAAGAAACGATCCGTGTCCATGCGGAAGCGGAAAGAAATATAAACACTGCTGCGGCAAAAATTGATTTAAACATATTTTTTTATAAGAGGACAGTTTATGATTCTTGCGGTTGATATTGGAAACAGCAATATAATGTTTGGCGGAGTTTCGGAAGATAAGATACATTTTATAGAGACGATCTCCTGTGACAGATCGAGAACCCAGACGGAATATACTTTTTTTCTGAAAAATATCGCCATATTAAACGATATTTCCGAGAACAGCATAGACGGCGCAATCATAGCATCTGTTGTTCCACAGCTTACTTCTGTTGTAAAAAGCGCCATAAAGAAAGTCTATAAAGTCGACGCAATGGTTATCGGGCCGGGTATAAAGACCGGCCTTAACATTCTGTTGGAAAACCCGGCGCAGCTCGGAAGCGATCTGCTTGTAAATTCGGTAGCGGCAGTCTCTGAATTTAACGGTCCTCTTATTGTTGTCGATATGGGAACGGCAACAACTTTTTGTGTAATAAACAGTAAAAATCAGTATATTGGAGGCATTATCGCGCCGGGAATCAGGGTGGCTCTTGATTCTCTTGTTTCGAACACTTCGCTTCTGCATCAGATCGAATTTGAAGCGCCTAAAAACGTGATAGGAAAAAACACCGCGGAATGCATGAAAAGCGGTATCATGTATTTTAACGCCGGCGCCGTCGACGGGATAATTAACAGGATAGAAGAAGAAATGGGAGAAAAGTGTACAGTTATAGCAACGGGAGCGCCTTCTAAAGCTATCATACCTCTGTGCGCGAGAAAAGATATCATCATTGATGAGTATCTTATGCTAAAAGGATTAAGAGTTATTTATGATAAAAATCATAAATGAACGCGGAGAACCAGATGAACAAACAATATACAACTCAGAGTAAAAATGCTATCAGACAGGCTGAACTTACGGCTGTAAAATGGGGACATTCATATATCGGAACAGAGCATCTTCTTGCAGGTTTATTTGCGGTTTCTGACGGAACCGCTTCTTTGCTTTTAAAAAACGCGGGAGTTACCGAGGAGGATCTCTTTGACCTTATAGACAAGCTTATAAACGAACGCATCGAAGATAAAAAAGTCAAAAAAGGCGATATAAGCTGGACTCCAAAAGCTAAAAAAGTTTTAAAAGACGCCGTAGAAGAATCAAAAAAATATATGGAGCCTTTGTGCGGAACAGAACATATCCTTATGGCCATACTGCAGGAGCCGGAATGCGCCGCGACCCGTCTTCTCTATACGATGGGTGTTGAGCTTCAGAAACTTTACGCTGATCTGTTTGAAGCCATAGGTCTTGACCCGAATCAGGCTGCTGAGAATCTGACAGCAAAACAAACCGGAAATATGAACGGCAGCAGCACGCCTTCTCTCGATCAGTACAGCAGA
>CASDUB010000154.1 GCA_949283905.1 uncultured Lachnospiraceae bacterium
AAGAATTATAGTTTCAACATTTGCGTCTAATGTCGACCGTGTTCAGCAGGTAATTAATTCTGCCTATAAATACGGCAGAAAAGTTATTGTTGAAGGACGAAGCATGGTCAATTTCATCAAGACTGCTCAGAAACTTGAATATGTTCATGTTCCGGAAAACACTCTCATCGATATCGATGATATGAAAAATTATACTGACGAACAGATCGTATTGGTAACGACGGGAAGCCAGGGCGAATCCATGGCTGCGCTTTCACGTATTGCCGGCGATGTTCATAAAAAGATACGTATAAAACAGGACGATACCATAATCCTGAGTTCAAATCCTATTCCGGGAAACGAAAAAGCCGTATACAGGATTATCAATGAACTTTCTGCAAAGGGCGCCAACGTAATTTTCCAGGATACTCATGTGTCGGGTCACGCCAGAGAAGAAGAGATCAAACTTATCTACGCTCTGACAAAACCGAAATATGCCGTGCCTGTACACGGCGAATATCACCATCTGGCCGCTCAGCAGAAGATCGCAGAAAAAATGGGCATAGATCCCCACGACATCTTTATCCTGCAGTCCGGTGATGTCCTTGAAATGAATTATGATTCAGCTAAAGTAACGGGCAAAGTTCAGGCCGGAAGAGTTATGGTAGACGGCCTCGGAGTCGGTGACGTAGGAAATATTGTATTAAGGGACAGACAGATGCTTTCCGAAAACGGAATCGTAATAGTTACGCTGACTCTTGAAAGCAATACAAAGCAGCTTCTTTCAGGTCCTGAGATAATTACTCGAGGATTTGTCTATGTAAAAGAAGCGGAAGATCTTTTGGAGAACGCCCGGGAAGTGGTTGAGGACGCTGTATGCAAATGTCTGTCATATAAAAACGCTGACTGGAATAAGATAAAATCAGTTATTAAAGACAGCCTTGGAGCCTATGTATGGAAACATACGCAGAGAAGGCCGATGATACTGCCTATAATTATGGAGGTTTAAAGCTATGAAAATGCCGGGCGAGATCAATAAAAGAGATCATATCGGATATACGACTTTTGTTGTTACTGCAAGGATCGTAATCGGTGTTCTTATTGCGATGCTTTTTATTTTCGTCGTTATTTTTCTTTCACGAAAAGCGTTTTCGCTGGGCTATGAAGTAGCGTCATATGAGCCGGAAGTGATCGAAGAGCCGGAAGATAAAGCCGTAGCGATAACTGTTGATATGTCTGTAAGAGATGTCGGAAACCTTCTTATAGAGAGCGGTATAATAGATGAGTCTATTGAAGCGTTCCTTATCCAGGAAAGACTTTCGGATTATCACGATCAGTTCCTTCCGGGAGTTTATATGCTGAACAGCACCATGTCTATAGATGACATCCTCGAAACTATAAGCACACCTGTATCTGAAGAAGAGGAAACAGGCAATGATAATTGACGAAAGATTCAGAACATATATAAATTCTATTGATACGAAGCATACAGATTTTCTTGAAGGTCTGTATGCTTCGGCAGTTGAAAATGATGTTCCGGTCATCAGAAGGGAAATGCAGAGTTTTTTGAAGACATTTCTTCTGATCGCGAAGCCTGCGAAAATATTGGAGGTGGGGACTGCCGTCGGTTTTTCGTCGATCCTGATGGCGGAGTATTCTCCGAAGCCCTGTGAAATAACAACTATAGAAAATTATGAAAAGCGTATTGCGCAGGCAAAGAAAAATATCGCCGCATCGGGATTCGGCGATATTATAACTCTTATTGAAGGCGATGCGGCTGATGTCCTCAAAACTCTCAAAGGGACTTATGATCTTATATTTATGGATGCGGCTAAAGGGCAGTACATAAATTTTCTTCCTGAGGTCAAACGTCTTATGAAAAAAGGAAGCATACTTATATCCGACAATGTGCTTCAGGACGGGGACATAATCGAGTCGAGATTTGTCGTAGAAAGACGCGACCGCACTATCCACAAAAGGATGAGGGAATATCTTTATACGTTAAAGCATGATGAGGATTTTTCGACTTCCATCGTCCCTTTGGGAGATGGAATAACCATAAGTGTGAAACGATAAGAAAGGATCTTATCATTATGAACAGAAACAGAAAACCCGAACTTCTTGTTCCGGCAGGAAGCCTTGAAGTTCTTAAAGTTGCCGTAAGATACGGCGCAGACGCCGTTTATATCGGAGGCGAGGCATTCGGACTTCGTGCGAAAGCGAAAAACTTTTCCGCAGAAGATATGGAAGAAGGCATAAGATTCGCTCATAAACACGGTAAAAAAGTCTATGTTACGGCAAATATCCTTGCCCACAACTATGATCTTAAAGGAGTCAGAGAGTATTTTGAAGAGTTAAAAGAAATCAGACCTGATGCTCTCATCATAGCTGATCCGGGCGTTTTTGAAATAGCAAAAGAAGTCTGTCCTGAAATTGAAAGACATATCAGCACACAGGCGAACAATACAAATTACGCGACTGCCAATTTCTGGTATAAGCAGGGAGCGAAACGTATCGTGACTGCAAGAGAGCTTTCCGTAAAAGAGATCAGGGAAATTCGCGACAATATACTTGATGATATGGAAATCGAGTCGTTTATCCATGGTTCGATGTGCATATCTTATTCCGGAAGATGTCTGCTTTCAAATTTCTTTACGGGACGCGATTCAAATAAAGGGGCATGTACTCATCCCTGCAGATGGAAATATTCCGTTATGGAAGAGCAGCGTCCGGGAGAGTATTTTCCTGTTTATGAAAATGAAAGAGGAACATACATTTTTAATTCAAAGGATCTTTGCATGATAGAATATATTCCCGAACTCATAGAGGCGGGAATAGACAGTTTCAAGATAGAAGGACGTATGAAAAACGCGCTTTATGTCGCCACTGTTGCAAGAACATACAGAAAAGCGATAGACGACTGTTTTGAAAGCCGCGAAAAATACAGAGAAAATCTCGAATGGTATAAAGAGCAGATAGGCAATTGTACATACAGAGATTTTACAACCGGATTTTTCTTTAACAAACCGACTGAAGAAGATCAGATATATGATAATAATACATACAAAAAAGAAGCCGTTTATCTTGGAATGGTCAGAGGAAAAGACGAAAATAACAGAGTGATTCTGGAACAGAAGAATAAATTCTGTGTAAATGATACTATCGAGATAATGAAACCTGATGGACAAAATATCCCTGCCAAAGTTCTCGGAATATATGCGGATGACGGTTCATCGCAGGAGTCGGCGCCTCATTCCAGGCAGCAGCTTCATCTTGAAATAAGCGCACAACCCGAAGAAATGGATATTTTAAGACAGCCCATGTGATTTTTTTCGTGAGGGATTTATGAAATTTGGTATTGATCGTGTCAAAGTTTTAAACGTTATAGAGCAGATCAAAAGCGAAATAGAAGTCGGCAATCTTACAAGCGGAGAAAAAATGATGTCCGCTGAACAGCTTTCAAAAGCATTTCATATAAGCCGCATGGAAGCTAACGCCGTATTAAGAGGTCTTAGAAAAGACGGAACGCTCGTAAATCTCGGTCTGCACGGAATGTTCATAAAAAGCGCAGACAAAGAAGAAATAATTAAAAATACCATTGCCGTTATAACTGCGGATTCTGTAAGCTCTGCCGCGCAGAGAATGTTAAGAGGAATTGAAAGAGTCGCAAACGCCAACGGTATGAATGTGATATGCAAAAAAACAGGAAATTCACAAAAAAAAGAAGAACGTATCATAAAAAATTTTGAAGCCGCAGAAGCTGCCGGATATATAATTGAGCCAAGCCGCAGCCAGCTGCTCTGCAAACATATAGATCTTTACAGAAAACTCGATGAAAAAAATAAACCGTATGTCTTCGTCAGAAGTATATATCCCCAGTTAAGGGATAAACCGAGGGTATTTGTTGACGATGTTCAGGGCGGATATCTGATTACGAGACATATGATTGCTACCATAGGTGAGAATATCGTCGGAATATTCAGAGCCGATGACAGCAGAGGGTCTGAAAGACACAGAGGATATGTTATGGCGCTTCAGGAAGCAGGGCTTCCGTACCGTCCTGAACTGGTTATCTGGTATCATATCGAAGAGGGCTCTAAAAAGCCTATATTTGAACTTGAGCAGATACTTAAAAATTATTCGTGCGATGGGATAATATGCTATAACGATGCGGTCGCAACAAACATAATGTATTATCTGTTTGACAACGGTTATAATGTTCCCGAAGACATAGCTGTTTCGGGGTATGGCAATACAGCCGTTGCGACATCAGGCGAGCTCGGTCTTACGACTGTCGCACAGCCCGATGAGCTTATGGGCGGTATAGCTGCCGAATATATTATTGATATGATAAGAGGAGGCAGTTCTGATACGGATAAAAATGTTCAGAAAGTTTTGACACCTGAACTTGTTATCAGGGGCTCAACAGTAGGAAACGGCATATAAACCGGGCGATGGCTGATAGATACAGCCTTTTAATTCCAGCTGAAGAAGTGTTGATGATACTTTTGCGATATCGAGCAGACACCTTTGACAGATCTCGTCAAGAGAAGACGGAGTATCCGATATCGAGCTTAAGATCTGTTTTTCTGTTTTTGAAAGAGAAGGATCATAAAGAGGAGAAATTGTTTTCTCCTCATTTTTTTTGAATGAAATTCCGAGTTCATACAGCAGGTTTTCAGGAGAAAGAGCAGGATAAGCCCCCTGCATTAAAAGAGAATTTGTTCCTGCAGAAAGACTGTCGGTGATTTTTCCCGGAATTACATATATCGGTATGCCCTGCTCAAGGGCGTAGGAGGCTGTTATAAGAGAACCGCTTTTGATCCGGGCTTCAACAATAAGAACGGCGTCGCTTAAAGCGCTTATTATCCTGTTTCTCGTGGGAAAATTAAAAGCTCTGGCTGGGGTTGTCAGATCATATTCGCTTATTATCCCGCCGTTATTGTCAAGGATAGATTTGTAAAGCATGGAATTTGACCGCGGATAAATCACGTTTATGCCGCAGCCTAAAACGGCAAAAGTCTGACCGCTGCCTTCCAGGCAGCCTTTGTGAGCTGCAGAGTCGATGCCGGTTGCAAGCCCGCTTATTATCTGGACTCCGTTAAGTGCGAGAGCGCGGGCAAAGTATCTTGCCGTCTGTTCACCGTAAGGGGAACATTTTCTTGCTCCTACGATTGCGACAGCTTTTTTTGCAGGATCCGGCAGAGAACCTTTTAAATAGAAGCCTGACGGCATATTTACATAGTGTTTTAATTTTTCGGGATATTCTTTATCCTGTTTTTTTATATATCTGTTTTCGTAATCAAGAGGGTTATAAGACATCATCTGCTCCTTTTAAATAGATTTTGATTTCGGAAACTGAAGGCTTCGCTTATATGAGCTTCCGAAATAGTATCGGCATTCTCGAGATCGGCGATCGTTCGTGACAGCTTTAATATTCGATGATAGGCTCTTGCGCTCAGATCCATTTTTGAAAATGCGTTTTCCATGAGTCTTTTTGCTTCGGGCGTCATAACGCAGAATTTTTTTATATCTGTCGGTGACAATTCGCTGTTGAAGCATATTTTTGTGCCGCGGTATCTTTCTTTTTGTATATTGAAGGCTTTTATTGCTTTTGCTTTCAGAACGGCTGTAGATATCGGATCGTCTGACTGAGCAGACAGATCATCATAAGTAACTGCGGGAACATCAACACGAATATCTATCCTGTCAAGCACAGGCTGGCTTATTTTCGAAAGATAATGCTGAATCTCGGAAGGGGTGCATGTGCATGAATCAGACGGGTAGTGGCCGCAGGGACAGGGATTCATCGCGGCTACAAGAAGAAAATTTGCCGGAAAGCAGTAGCTTCCTGCGGTACGTGATATAAGTATTGAATGATCTTCAAGAGGACCGCGCAGCATATCAAGATTGCGACCCGGCATTTCAGGTATTTCATCTATAAATAAAACCCCTCTGTGGGCAAGAGTTATCTCTCCTGGAACGGGAACGCGTCCTCCTCCGCACAGCGCCTGAACAGATAGGGTATTATGAGGAGAGCGGAAAGGCCGATGAGTTATAAGAGGAGTTTCGGAATTTAACAGGCCTGCAACGCTGTATATCCGCGAAACCTCTATCTGCTCGTCTCTTGTCAGATCGGGCATGATGCCGGGAATGCGTTTTGCGGTCATGGATTTGCCGGAACCGGGAGGACCGGACAGAAGCAGATTATGAAATCCCGAGGCAGCTATAAGGGCGGCGCGTTTTACTGCCGGCTGTCCTCTGATCTCCGAAAAATCAGGATATGTTAACTCTGATGAAGGATTGTCTTTGGGACGGTAATCATAAGTATTTGATGAAGTGTCGCTGCAAAAAGTGATCAGATCGTTAAGATTTGATAGAGAGATTATCCTAAGACCGTGTATAGACGCCGCTTCGGCGGCATTTGATTTGGGAAGAATGACAGTGGATATACCTAGTTCACGGGCTTTTATAACGCTTGGAAGAACGCCGGGGACTCCCTCGATATCTCCGTTTAAGTGTAATTCACCTATGACCATGCAGTTATCTAAAGAATTCAAAGGAATCTTTTCAAGAGCCATCAGAATTGCTGCCGCAATGGGGAGATCAAATTGTGTGCCGTCTTTTTTCAGATCTCCCGGAGAAAGATTTACGGTTATTCTTTTCGGAGGCAGGCATATATCAAGATTTCTAAGAGCTGTACGGACTCTTTCCTGTGATTCACGTACCTTTGCCGAAAGGGAACCGATCATGACAAACACAGGCATTCCGCTGGAGATATCAAGTTCTATAGTAACAGGTTCGCAGGATATGCCCTGGATTGTGGTGGATAAAATTTGACAAAACATAGTCGCTCCTTTTATATTAGATATCGATTATAAGATGTTTATATAAAAAGTATGCGTTGTTCAAATGAAAATGTCAACTGATTAAAAAGAATTATCTTGGAGAATATTTTATGGATTTTTCAACTTTATTAAACGATAAGCAGCTTGAGGCTGTTAAGTGCACGGAAGGACCGCTGCTTATAATCGCGGGAGCCGGTTCCGGGAAGACGAGGGTTCTTACTCACAGGATTGCGTATCTGATGCAGGAGAAAAATGTCAATCCGTGGAATATAATGGCGATAACATTTACAAATAAAGCCGCCAATGAAATGCGTGAAAGAGTAAATAAGATAGCGGGATTCGGAGCAGAAGCAGTTTGGGTCTCAACATTTCATTCCGCATGCGTCAGGATCCTCAGAAGATTTATAGATCATATCGGCTATACAAACAGCTTTTCGATTTACGATACGGATGATTCAAAAACCCTGTTAAAAAAGATTATCAATGATATGAATATCGATCCGAAGCGTTTTCCGCCTAAAAGACTTCAGTATGTGATATCAGGAGCGAAAAATAAACTTGTTACTCCGGATGATATGGAGCAGGATGCGTGTACTCCTGACGATGAAAAAATCTCCTCTGTATATCGCGCGTACGAAGAGACGATGTTTAAGAACAATGCTCTTGACTTTGACGATCTTTTGATAAAGACCGTAGAATTATTCGAGAAAAAACCCGAGATCCTTGAAAATTATCAGGAGCGTCTGAAATATATAATGGTAGATGAGTATCAGGATACGAACGGGATCCAGTTTAAGTTTATAAATCTCCTTGCGGCTAAATACAGGAATCTCTGTGTTGTGGGAGACGACGATCAGTCGATCTATAAATTCAGAGGCGCGGATATTAAAAATATTCTCAGCTTCGAAAAATATTTTCCGGATGCCAAAGTTGTTAAGCTTGAGCAGAATTACAGATCCACATCAAATATCGTGAACGGCGCCAACAGCGTAATAAGCAATAATTCACAGCGCAAAGACAAGAAACTCTGGTCTTCAAGAGAAGAAGGCACGATGATAATTACTCATCGCTATGAGACGGCGTTTGATGAAGCCAGGGGCATAGTTGACGAGATCGTTCAAAAGTCCGCATCGGAAAGCTATAACGCTTTTGCAGTCCTATACAGGACAAACGCTCAGTCTCGTCTTTTTGAAGAACAGCTTGTCCAAAATAACGTACCCTACAGACTTGTCGGCGGCGTAAACTTTTATTCGAGAAAAGAAATAAAGGATATACTGGCATATCTCAAGACAATAGAAAACGGAAGAGATGAAGTTGCGCTTAGACGTATTATAAATATACCTAAACGGGGAATAGGCGACAGATCGATCGACAAAGTAAGCGACTTTGCCGATATGAACGGTTATTCTTTCTTCGGAGCCTGTGAAAAAGCGGCGGAAATTCCGGGTCTTGGAAGAACAGCGTCTAAAATTGAAGGCTTTGCGCTGTTTATCCGGCTTTTCAGAACTTATTCAAAGGAATATACCGTTCCCGAACTGATCGAAAAACTTTTGAAAGAGACGGGATACAGAGAAGAACTTGAAAACGAAGGTACGGAGGAAGCTTTAGACAGGATTGAAAACATAAACGAACTTATCACGAAAGCA
>CASDUB010000155.1 GCA_949283905.1 uncultured Lachnospiraceae bacterium
AATTTCATCGATTTATTCTTTTTTTTCTTGTCTTTGCCCATATTTTATAATTTAACTTTTTCGCAGTCGTCAGCCGACCCTACTACAATGCTGTTTTCGTTTACAAGTTCAGGTCTGAATCCGAGGCATACTCTCTCGCATCCGCATATCAATAAGACCTTGTCGTATTTTTTATTGAGATCGAATCCCTCAAATTTACAATCAGGATAGCGCTCTTTGATCTTATTTACTTCGACGCCTCTTTCGTATTTCGGATTGCATCCGCCGCAATACTTAACTCCTACAGTCATCTTTCATCCTCGATTCTGCCAATTTCGTTTTTTTACAATTTTAATATAGCATAATTTAAATTTTTGTGCATTCTTTTCTGAAAATATGATACACTATCAATATGAAGATTTTAAGTTTAAAAGAATTAAAACAAAATAAAGATGTGAAGCAATATTTCGACTGGATCCCCGAATGGACAGAAGAGGCTCTTTTATCATGCTTCAAATTTTTAGCGCTGGAGCTTGAGCCTTACGAATTTTTTTACAGCGACAAATGCGCATGCTTATTGTTAAAGGGCTCGGGAAAAGTCGGTGATAAAACACTTTTGCCGGAAGATCATTTCGGCGCAGAAGACTCGGGTGAATACATGCCGGACAGCTATGAACGCAAATTCACACTGACCGCTTCCCCGGAAATGTTTAAAGCATCCGAAACAAGCATCATAGCCTGTTTTAATGAAAACATCTTTAACAACGTATGTTTTGGAATGGGCTGCGGCAGTATGCATTCAAGATTCAGACGAATGTTTACATGTAAAGATTAACCGTTTTATGTACTCCTTCTTTCTATTTAAAAAGACAGTACCTCGTAACGCTTTTGTTACATCCGGTACTGTCTTTTTATTTTTAAACCTTATTATTTATAGAGAGGATATTTTTCGCAGAGTTCCGTAACGCCTTTTCTGATATAATCTGCTTTTGCGTCAAAATCTGTACATGCAAGATAAATATACTCAGCGATCCTGTCTAAATCTTCCTCAACAAATCCTCTTGTTGTAACAGCCGGTGTTCCTATACGGATACCGCTTGTGATGAACGGGCTCTGAGGATCGTTCGGAATGGCGTTTTTATTTACTGTGATATAAACGTCGTCAAGTTTTTTCTCGAGCTCTTTTCCTGTGATATCGAAGTTACGAAGGTCAACCAGGATAAGGTGGTTGTCGCTTCCTCCCGAAACAAGGTCGAAGCCTCTGCTCTTGAGGCCTTCTGCCAGGGCACGGCAGTTGAGAACAACCTGATGCTGATAATCCTTGAACTCAGGTTTAAGAGCTTCTCCGAAGCATACAGCCTTTGCCGCGATGATATGCTCTAAAGGACCTCCCTGTGTTCCCGGGAAAATAGCGCTGTTGATCTTCTTTGCGTACTCTTCTTTGCAAAGAATCATACCGCCTCTTGGTCCTCTGAGTGTCTTATGAGTAGTTGTTGTAACAACATCGCAGTAAGGAATCGGGCTTGGATGTTCTCCTGTTGCTACAAGTCCGGCAATATGCGCCATATCTGCCATAAGCAGCGCTCCTACTTCATCGGCTATCTCTCTCATCTTCGCGAAATCGATTATTCTCGGATAAGCTGAAGCTCCGCAGACGATCATTTTAGGTTTGTTCTCTACCGCAAGTTTGTGAACCTGCTCGTAATCGATTCTTCCTGTCTCAGGATCAAGTCCGTAAGGAACGAAATTGAAATATTTTCCTGATATATTTACCGGTGAACCGTGTGTAAGATGTCCGCCTGCATCAAGGCTCATACCTAAGATAGTATCGCCATGATTAAGAAGTCCGAAATAAACAGCGATATTTGCCTGAGCTCCCGAATGAGGCTGTACGTTAGCATGCTCTGCGCCGAAAAGTTTCTTAGCTCTGTCGATGGCTATCTGCTCAACCACGTCAACGCACTGGCATCCGCCGTAATATCTCTTTCCGGGATATCCTTCCGCGTATTTATTTGTAAGTACAGAACCCATAGCAGCCATTACCGCAGGGCTTACAATATTTTCCGATGCGATAAGTTCAATGTTTCTTCTCTGACGCGCAAGTTCATCATTCATGGCTGCTGCAACTTCCGGATCAGAGTTTGCGATAAATCCGATTGAATCCATTAAATCTTTGTACATTCTTCATCCTCCCGTTTAAAGATTCACAATTATTGACTACAGTTTTTGTTTATTTTTGATTTAATGCTTTAACAACCTAAAATTATATCCGCTGTTTCGGTTAATTGCAACCGGTTTTTATTTTAAATCTTCTTGAGTGCCATCTTAAGTGCCATCTTGAGTGCCGTCTTGGGTGTCATCTTGAGTATCATTCCGAGGGACATCACCTATAATAAATCAATCTCTTCCCACG
>CASDUB010000156.1 GCA_949283905.1 uncultured Lachnospiraceae bacterium
AAACAGTTATGCTTACAGGAGACTCGAAAAAAACTGCCGATCAGGTTGCTTCATCTCTTGGAATCGATGCTGTTTACAGCGAACTGCTTCCGGCGGATAAAGTTTCCAAGGTGGAAGAACTGCTTAAGGCTCAGCCGTCAAACGCAAAACTTGCTTTCGCAGGCGACGGCATCAACGACGCTCCTGTACTTTCCAGAGCCGATATAGGTATTGCAATGGGCGCTATGGGTTCTGACGCGGCTATCGAAGCCGCCGATATCGTCCTGATGGATGACGATCCGATGAAGATCCCGAAAGCCATCAAAATCTCAAAGAAATGTCTGCGCATCGTATATCAGAATATTGTTCTGGCAATAGGCATAAAACTGCTCTGCTTAATATTCGGAGCTTTTGGCGAAATAAATATGTATGTGGCAATATTTGCCGACGTAGGCGTCATGATCATCGCTGTATTAAATGCGATCAGATGTCTGTTTGTCAAAAAACTATGATAAAGCATTAACAACAAAAAACGCAGCAACAGTTTAATAAATAGTGAACTGCTGCTGCGTTTTTTATGATTTTTTTAATTATGTCTAAAAATATCTGATTTTAATTTTTTCTTAACAACCCCGGCAGAACGAAGACGCACGCAATCGCGCCTCCTCCGATAAAGCCTCCCAAGTGGGCGAATCCGTCCACTCCGGTGGCTGTAAATCCTGTCCAGAGTGAAAGCACGGCCATTATCGCTATTCTCTTAAAAGTCAGCTCATAAAGCCTGCCTCTGTTTAATAACGCTGAAACGGCCAGCCCTCCAAGAACAGCAAATATAGCGCCTGAAGCGCCTGCCGATACTACATTATCTCCGTTATTAAGCTCCATCGCATACGAGAGCAGGTTTCCACACAGGCCTCCGCCTATATAAAGTATCAGATACTTTATTTTGCCGAGATATCTTTCCATATAATCCCCGACAAAGAACAGAAGCAGCATATTACTAAAAAGATGACGGAACCCGAAATGCAGGAACATACATGTAAACAGACGGTAATATTCGCCCGCCTGTATAAGCGGTGCAAACGATGCGCCGCAATCCATCATATGATACACATCTTCAGAGCCGCCTGTCGCTTCAACAATGAGAAAAACGACTATATTTGCTGCTATTATTATAAAATTGACAATGCTTTTGTCTTTTCTGTGAATCATCTGTTCGATGAAATCTTCGTCATTATAGGCCGGCATAAACTTCCTCTGAATACCTCACTGTTTCCATAGCGTCTTTCGCATATTTATCGGCTCCTATCATATCGGCGTATTCCTGCGTAAGCACTGCTCCTCCGACGATCACTTTGCACCAAGGCGCTTTTTCACGAATCAGCTTTATCGTTTCTTCCATAGCAGGAACAGTAGTCGTCATAAGAGCGCTTAATCCTAAAAGAGGCGCCTTCATTTCAATAACTTTTTCTGCTATAGCTTCCGCCGGCACATCTTTTCCCATATCTATAACTTCAAAACCATAGTTTTCAAGTATCAGTTTTACTATATTCTTGCCGATATCATGTATATCGCCTTTAACGGTAGCGATCACAAACGGACACTTTGCAGGAACTTCTGAACTGCCGTTCTTCATCACATCACGTATCTTTTCAAACGCCGCCTGTGCCGATTCGGCGCTCATCAAAAGCTGCGGCAGATAGATGCGTGATTTTTCATAACCTTCTCCCACTATATCAAGCGCCGGAATGATTTCATTGTTTACAATATCCATAGGTGAAACCGTTTCAAGCATCCGTGAAGTTATTTTACCCGCCTGCTCTTTAAGTCCTTTCACGATGGCGTTTTTTAATTCAGAACCATAATCGGCAGTCTTCTTAAAAGATAACGCTTCTTTCTCGGAATCATTTTTCTGCTCCTTCTTTTTAGGATCCGCTGTTTGAGATTTTGCAGCGTCTGCAGAAACAGATTTTATATTGTATTCCTGTGTAAAATTAATATAATCTTCAAAATTCTCATCAAGAGCATTCAGCGCGCGGAAAGAATAATATACTCCGAGCATCTCTACTGAATTCGGATTCATTATTGCTGCCGAAAGTCCCTTGTTCAGTGCCATTGCAAAAAATGTACTGTTTATCATACTTCTTTCAGGCAGTCCGAACGAAACATTGGAAACTCCCAATGATGTATGGCATCCGAGCTCAGAGCGGATGCGTTTTACACACTCAAGAGTCACTGCGGCAGATCGCGGATCGGCGCTGACAGTCATAGCCAGAGGGTCAAAAATAATATCCTTTTTTTCAATTCCGTATTTTGACGCTTCTTTAAGTATCCTGCGGGCTATATCCATTCTTCCCTCCGGGCTCTCAGGTATTCCGTTGTCGTCAAGAGTCAGCGCAATCACAGCGCCGCCGTATTTTTTCACAAGAGGAAATACGGCTTTCATTATCTCTTCTTTTCCGTTTACCGAATTTACAAGAGGCTTTCCGTTATATATGCGCATAGCCTGTTCCATGGCGTTCGGATCTGCCGAATCTATCTGCAGAGGCAGATCTATCACCGCCTGAAGCTCTTTTACGGCATCTTTTAGCATTTGGGATTCGTCTATTTCAGGCAGTCCGACATTAACATCCAAAATATGAACTCCTTTTTCCTGCTGTTTTATGCCTTCTCCCAAAATATAATCCATATTTTTTTCAACAAGAGCCGCTTTAAGACGCTTTTTGCCCGTCGGATTTATTCGCTCTCCGATAAGGATCGGCGAATCTCCGAATATAACGCCGTGAGTATAAGAAGAAACTGCCGTGTACTCTTTCGCGCAGATCGGCTTCATCGTAACAGAAGCGCATTTTTCAACAACAGCTCTGATAAAATCAGGCGTAGTTCCACAGCATCCGCCTGCTATGCGTACGCCGCGTTCCGCAAAACTCCTCATATCCTCTGCGAATTCTTCCGGCGTAACATCGTAAATCGTCTGTCCGTTCGAAATCTTCGGAAGTCCCGCGTTTGGTTTTACAAGAACAGGCACTGACGCATATTTTAAATACTCGTCAACTATTCCGGAAAGCTGCTTTGGTCCGAGAGAACAGTTCACGCCTATCGCGTCTGCTCCCATACCTTCAAGCATTGTTATCATTGCCAAAGGAGAAGCGCCTGTTATGAGTTTTCCATCCTCACCATACGCGTTTGATACAAATACCGGCAGATCACAGCTTTCTTTTGCGGCAAGAAGCGCAGCCTTCGTCTCATAGCTGTCATTCATTGTTTCTATAAATACAAGATCTGCTCCGCATTTCGCGCCGATTGATATTGTCTTTGAAAAGATCTTTACGGCGTCTTCAAAATCCAGATCACCGAAAGGCTTTAAAAGATGACCCAAAGGTCCTATATCGAGGGCGATAAATTTATCCTGCGGCGCGCTCGTTTTTGTCTGTGCTTTTGCGGAACGCACATTTCCAATGGCAACCGAAACAATCTGTTCAAGTTCACTGCCGCTGAATTTTAATGCGTTCGCGCCGAAAGTATTTGCCATGACTATATTGCTTCCGGCTTCAAAATACGCTTTATGTATGTCTGTTATAATATCAGGATGCGTAATGTTCCATGTTTCCGGAAGCTCGCCGGGCTTCAGACCCGCATTTTGAAGAAGCGTTCCGATGCCTCCGTCAAGATATGTTATGTTGTTTTTAATGTATTCTGTTATAAGCATGATTTCCTCTTTTTTCTGTGTTTTTCATCCTATGATGTTAAGGTCAAAAGGTATCTTTACCTCATGATACTACGGATTTCTCCGTGCTACGCACTCCCGAAATCCTAAAACCCCTCAAATCCGCTCATTTTTCAAAAGAAAA
>CASDUB010000157.1 GCA_949283905.1 uncultured Lachnospiraceae bacterium
TATATAAATCGGATTATATAGTAGAATGTGTTAAACCTGACGGAGAACCGTATTATTATTACGCTGATGATTTTGAAGAACTTATAAAGGGCAAAAAGCTCTTTTTGAATGTTACATACAGTTCAGGAGAGAATGTTCATTATTCTACGGATGAAATCCTGGCTGAATTAAGACAGGGATTTGTGTATCCGGACATGTTTAATATAAATGTGACCGATATAGATGATGATGTTATCTATACTAATGTATTCAGCGGCGTCAATGAAATAGAAGAAAAATATGACCTTGTCGGCGGAGGAAAACTGCTTGATGCGATAAACAACAGTTCATATTTAAGCGAGTACGGAATACAGCAGATAATAAATGATATTGAATATGCTGTATCAAATATTTCAACGATGGTCGATGAATACATGGGCAGAGATGATTTTCTGACTGAAGGAAATACGAATTTTGCATATATTTATACGGATTCTGAAAACGGAGCGGTTTCAACAAATAGAACCGAGTACGCGGATAAGAAAAAGCTTAATGAAAATATTGAGAAATTGACGGTTGAAACAGTTGAAAATCCAACTAAAAAATATATTGTAATATATCCGAATCTCGAGGATTTTAAAACTAATATGAATGTATCCGCCGAATATTTCAGAAACCTTATCAAAAATAATTTCGGCAGTGACTGGAACGGCGTCTTCGCCGCCGCTGTTGATACGTCATATCCGATACAGGATTCATTCTTTAGCGCTAAGCAGACTTATGATAATAATCTGAAATATATTAATACATTTAAGATATTAGGAATCGTGTCAACCGTAACGGCAGCTGTATCCCTCATATGGCTTACGGTTATAGCAGGAAGAAGACCGGAGGATGAGGAAATTCACCTTAATTGGTTTGACCGATGGAAGACGGAAATCGCCATTGCGTTTGTAATTGTGACGGGAATAATACTTTTTGCCGGATTTATGAATATTTGGCATTGGTCAGGTATAGATTCTGCAGTTGCCGAAAGCAGCTATGCTTATGGATATGCGCAGTCATACAGGATACTGAGCGGGATGGCCAGCATTAACATAGGAACACGAGCCATGGCTGCAGTTATTACCGGTGCGTCATTCGGTTCCGCACTTTTCTGCGCATTTTATCTGAGTCTCGTAAGAAGGATAAAAGGAAAAAGCCTGTGGAAAAACAGTATAATACGCTCTCTTGGATTATTTATCGCCAAAACATGGTCTAAGCGTTCTGTTACAGCTAAAAGTTTATGGATTACAGCAGGATTTATAGTATTAAATTGGCTGGCGCTTTTAATAGGTTTTAATGTATTCTGGTTTATAGTGCTATTGATAGCCGACTGCGCAATGATCCGGTATGTGGTTAACAATGCAGTCTCTAAAAGCGCGATAAAAGAAGGAATAGAGCGCATAGCTTTAGGGGAGATTAATTACAGAATACCAACTGATAATATGCGGGGTGAAAATCTCGAGATGGCGGAAAAAGTCAACGAGATAGGAAACGGACTTAATCTTGCGCTTGAAAATGTTATGAAGAGCGAACGTCTTAAGACAGATCTTATAACAAATGTTTCCCATGATATCAAGACGCCACTCACATCGATAATAAACTATATCGACCTTCTTAAGATGGAGGATATAAAAGATGAAAAGATACAAAAATATCTGAGTATCCTTGAGGAAAAGGCGCACAGACTTAAAACACTTACAGAAGATGTAGTAGAAGCTTCTAAGGCAAGCAGCGGAAATATTAAGCTTGAGCTCATGGACATAAATTTTGCGGAGATGATACAGCAGACGGAAGGCGAGTTTAAGGAAAAGATGCAGGCAAGAAATCTTACAGTGATAACAAAACTTCCAAAGGAGCCGGTTATCATTCATGTAGACGGAACAAGGATGTGGCGTGTGCTTGCGAATCTGTATTCCAATGCGGCAAAGTACGCCATGCCCGGAACAAGAATTTATTCGGAACTAAAAGTATCGGGAGAGAACGCCGTATTTTCACTTAAAAATATCTCCGAACAGCCCCTCAATATTCCTATAGAAGAATTAAAGGAAAGATTTAAGCGGGGAGATCAGGCAAGAACCGGTGAAGGAAGCGGACTCGGACTTGCTATCGCCGAAGATCTTATACGGCTTCAGGGAGGAAAGCTTATCCTTTATTCTGACGGTGATCTGTTTAAGGCAGAGATATTAATTAAACGATCATAAGAATTTACTGTAATTAAACAATGCCCGGAAACAGCAGAAGAGTTGTTTTCGGGTGTTTTTATTTTATATTGTACGATTTCTACAATAGGTATAATATAATTTACATTAAATTCTAAACAAAAAGACTTGAAAATTCATCTAATAAGATATAATAATAAATATTGTGTTTTTAGAAGAAGATATTTCAATATATAGTTGAGAATGATATTGAAATGACATCAAAATGTAATATAAACTTAATTTGAAAACTTATATACAAAAGAGTATACTCTTTTGAAGATGTTCAAAATAGTATGTTGAGGGCGTTTTTTTATGACAGATAAAAATAAAAATCAGGAAGAAAATATTATAATTGAAGTGAGCGAAGTTCAGGAAGAAGAACAAGCAGCTGAAGAAAGAACGGCTCAGGAGAGCAGCAAAACTGCTGAAGAGAATAAAGTTCAGACAGAAGAAAAGTCAGTTGAAGATAGTGCAGTAAAAGAAGAAAAAGCAGCTGAGGAAAACAATGCTCA
>CASDUB010000158.1 GCA_949283905.1 uncultured Lachnospiraceae bacterium
TCACCAACCACCCACCCACACGCCCACTCCACCTCTTTGCACCCCTCCTCTCCTCTCCGACTCTTCTCTCGCCCGCCCCCCCTCCCCGGGGGGGGGGTGAGAGAGTTGAAGGCAGCGGTCTTAGATGACAACCCGCAGATATTACGAGCAGTAAAAGCGCAGATCGATCAGCTTATAGAAGAAGAGGATCTGGAGCTTGACGTAAAGTATTTTGAGAGAAGTTCACAGATTTCATTTAATGAAGAAGACGCCAGATTTCATGTTTATATTCTGGATATTGAAACAAATGAAAAAGGTACAGACGGAAAAACTGTAACAGGCCTGGACTTTGCTAAAGAGATCAGGGAAAAAGACAGGGATGCATATATAGTTTTTCTGACAAGTCATCCGGAATTCGCTCTTGACGGGTATGAAGTCAGGGCGTATCGATATATCATGAAAGATGATTTTGAAAGAAAACTCAAAAAAACGCTGTTGGAGATCTGCCGTGAGTGGGAAGAGGATATCGCCGGGTTTTACAGTGTAGATACAAATTCAAAGCATATAAAAATTTATTACAGGAATTTATATTCTGTAAAAAAAGAAAAAGAACAAAAAAATGTGGTATTCAATACTAACCTGGGAGAGATCAAATGCCGCACTACGCTCCAGGAAGTATACAAGCAGCTGCCGCATGATCGTTTTATATTTGTTGACAGAGCTGCTATTGTAAACATCGGAAAAATTGATACATATCAGGATGGTAAGCTCTATTTAAAAAACGGGACAGAGTTAAATGTAAGCAGATCTCACAGAAAAGAGATATTAACTCTGATCGGCAAATACTGGAGAAACAGGACATGAATACAGTCATATTTACAGCGTCATGCTGGGCGTATTATTTTTTCAGAGTCTTCTTTTGCTTTAAGTATATGGATATTCTGTTTACGAGAAAAAATAATACCCGGGCGGTGCCGTATATATGCGCGGTTATAGTGGCGTCACTCAATACTGTGAATGTTACAATGATAAAGGGGATTTTTTCAAGAGGCCTGTTGTTGACGGTGATTTTTATAAATATACTCTTTAGCTGTTTTTGTTACAGCGGAAAGAAACTTGTAAAAGCAGACGTCACCTTTTTTTATCATATGATAGTACAGTTTATAGATCTGTTTATTACGACTGTTCTTTATTTGATAATTGGCAAAGCGATAGTGAGCAAAAGTATAGAGAGATCAGTATTTTTTATAGCGGTTATATTTATCTGGATACTTTTGTATAAGGTGTTTAAAAAACTGCTTTCTGATTATAAGGACAATGTCAGCACAAGATGGATACGTGTATTTAACGTAATAAGTTATATCGCAATCATATATTTTCAGAGGATATATTTATCGGTCATGTCGGAAAATATGTTGACTAACTGGCTTATCTTTATGATCTTTGCCGCTTTTATGATCTGTCTTCAGGCCTGGTATATGTTCCGGCAGGAAACCGGAAAAAAGCTGGCTTTGGTCGAACTGCAAAAAGAGATGGTAAATAAGAATTATCATAATATACTTAACCTGTATAAAGAAAACAGAAATCTGTTTCATGATATGAAAAATCATCTGCGAAATATAAGACGGTATCTGAGAGATCAAAGAATAGAAGAGGGAACAGAATATATCAATGAGCTTCTGGAGCCCGTGAAAAAAACGGAGAAATTTGCAGTCACTGGAAATGAACTTATAGACGCGATAATAAATTATAAAATGACGGAAGCTACGGAATACGGATTAAAGACGGATATTAATGCGGATATGCTTGATAAGCTGTCTGTTCCCGACAGCGATATCTGCGTTATATTCGCGAATCTTCTTGACAACGCGATAGAAAACTGCGCTAAAGAAGGTACTATCGGATTAAATCTGACGATGAAAAATCAATTTTTGATTTTTAAGGTGAGAAATCCGATAAAAGATCCGAAGGACAGAGATGCGCTTACGCTCAAAAAGGAGAACAAACTGCTCCATGGCATAGGGCTTGAAAGCGTGAAGATGTCAGTAGAAAGAAATCAGGGTACTTTCGAATATACTGATGACGGAGAAATATTTGAAAGCTTCGTAATGCTGCCGATAATTACAGACATAAAGAAGAATCAGATACAATCTAAAGGAGAATAAAATTCATGAAAGAAAAAAACAGAATATTAAATCATCAGGCGGATAAAGCAGGGGATATAGAAAAAGAGATCGGCGCTATAAGGCAGATTCAAAAGGAAAACGCACATGGATATTTGACATTTAGTGTGGGATGCACCGAGTACCTTACTCTTATCTGCTGCTGAAAAAAGACTGAAAAAAATCTCAAAAGTTGTTCAAATATGTGAGCGGCTTTTGAGATATTTTTATGTTATTTGAAGAGGTGATTGTGATGAACAGTTTTGAAAGCTTTGGCGACATACTAATATTAACCGCAGAAGAATACTATAAAAACTCCTGTGCTGCTCCATCGGATCAGCATTTTTGGGATATCTGCGATACGGCTGTTCTTAAGAAGCATTTGAGGGAAGTGTATATGCGGACGCTTATTGAGGAGATAAATCTTCAAAAGGAAAATCTTCGGGGCAAAACGCCGGAAGAGGAATATGAAGACTATATATGCAGATATCTTGAAAGCGAAGGGTATATAAAAAAGCTATATAAAAGATATCCACTTATGGTTAAAGAGCTGTTTCGGTGTATAGAGTATTACACCGTAAATCTGACGCAGCTCGTCTGCTGCCTGAAAAACGATATCGCAGAATTGGCAAAGACATTCGGAGTAAAAGACGATATCGGACAGATCGAGACTATAACGCCGCTGTCATCCGACAGTCACGATAAGCATAAATTTATAGCGGAAATCAAGTGGAAAGGCGGACAAAAGATCATCTATAAACCCCATACGCTTCAAAATGAATATCTGTACTATAAACTTCAAAACATACTCAGCCGTTTAAACGGCCTTTCAGAGTATGATTTAGGGCTGTTGAACAGAGACACATACGGCTGGATGGGGTATATACGGCAAAAGGCATGCAGAGATGAAAACGAAGTCAGAGAATATTATTACCGCTATGGCATTATGCTGTTTGGAGTATATCTGCTGTCCTCATCAGATCTTCACTATGAAAACCTGATAGCAAGCGGTTCATTTCCGGTGCTTATCGATCTTGAAGCCGCGGCGGACATGCATGAGTCTGTTTATGACAAAGACAGCGCAGGGGAAACTCTCAGAGCGAAACTGCGATGCTCGCTATACAACAGCGGACTTCTGCCTCTTTTTGCCTTTAACAGAAACGGACAGGGGATGAACGTCAGCGCCATAAACGGAAAAGGCGGTCAGCTGCTGCCGGTGAAACTGCCTGTTATTAAGAATGGATGCAGATCGGACATATACATAGATTATGAATACGGAAGATCGCCGCAGGGAAAAAATCTCGTTTATCTGAATGAAGATGCGGTCGATCCGTTCCTGTATATCGACGAGATCAAAGCAGGATTTAGTGGAGCGTATGAGTCTTTTAAACAGTATAAAGAGACTGTAAAAAGTCTGATTTCAAAAGAGATAAAGGGGATCAGGAACAGATACCTCGTGCGAAACACACAGGAATACTCGATGATATTGTCGCTGTCGTATCATCCGCGATTTTTGAAAGATGAAGAAGAAAGAAAAGCAGTTGTACGTCAGCTTTTAAAAGGCGATCAGAAAGAAACAGACGAAAAGATTATAGAAAGTGAAATTAAAAGTATTTTAAATGGAGATATACCGTCGTTTTATGCTATCGGCGATAGCAGGGACTTGTACAGCAGCGGTGAACTTATCTGCGGCGGATATTTTGAAAAATCACCGTTTGAAAAAGTGTGCGGACATATAGAAAAGCTGACGGATGAGGATATAAGCTTTCAGCTCGATATCATTGAAGCAACCATGACGGCATGTCGGACAGAACCTTCCGATGTGATCGATGAAAACTTTGATACCGAGAGTTATCTGAAGTGTGTTGTTGAACTCGTTAAAGATCAGGCTGTTTACAACGTGGATAAAACAGACGTCACATGGCTGTCAAATCTGAACGCCGATTACGGCGAAAGAAAGCTGCTGTTTGAGCCTATGGATGATTACCTGTACTCGGGAAAGATGGGCGTACTGCTGTTCTTAAAAGTGTATCTGCGTGAGCATACAGATGCTGAAGCGTCTGTTATAGTGGAGATGCTGGAAAATTATTATTTTTCATATACCGATAAAAAGATTGCGGAAGAAACTTCAGAGCATAAACCTATAGGAGCTTTTACAGGCGAAGGTTCGATCGTTTACGGATATGAAATACTGTATCGTATGACAGAAGATGAAAAATACCTTTTGTACGCTGAAAAACATGCTGAATATTTAATTAAGCTTTTAAAAGCGGACAAAGAATACGATCTGCTGGGAGGAAACGCAGGGGCTATAGCTGCGCTTGTAAATCTCTATCAGCTGACGGATAAAAAGAGATATCTTGAAGCGGCAGAGCAGGCGTTTGACTGTTTGAAAACAAATATTGTCAAATTCGATAAAAACAGAATGGGAGTGGTAAATTCCTTTGCCGGTCAGCCACTTGCCGGAGTTGCTCACGGCTGCAGCGGTTATATGCTGGCGCTTACAAAGCTGGCGTTTTACAGCGAAAGAAAAGAAGAGATCGACAGATATGTACAGGGATTTTTCGATTATGAATCTGCCCTTTACGACGAAAGCATAAAGGATTGGAAGGACTTAAGATGCCCTGAGGGCGATACCTCGGAAGATCTCGCGTGGTGCCACGGCAAAGCGGGAATAATGTACATATATAACCATATAGCTAAATACGGCAAAGATCAGTTTTTGGAAAGCGTGCTGAAAGATCACGGCAAACCAGAGATAATTCCAAAAATAAAGAATGAAGACGGCCTGTGTCATGGAAATATGGGACTTTACGCTATGTATCATGCGAAGTCGGATACAATCGAAATATCGCAAAAAACAGGAAACTTCGCCGGACTTCATCACTTGCGAAAAACCGAAAGCCTGAGCTTCATGACAGGCTGCACAGGAGTGGGGTACTATCTGCTGAAAGATAAATACAACCTGCCGGATGTGATGAGCGTAGAAGTGTGAGTATACAGAA
>CASDUB010000159.1 GCA_949283905.1 uncultured Lachnospiraceae bacterium
AAGATACTACGGAACCGATACTTCATTTATACGCCTCGAAAAAAAGTATAAATCCAACGGATTATGCGGAAAAAGAAGCGTCAGACTCTCTTTTGAGGAAGTACAAAAGATCCTCAATAATGACATCGGCTTTCTACTTGATTCCAAAAATCCGCTTTTAATCGAGTTCTACAGTAAACTGGCCGGTAAAAGACTTTGTCCCAAAACCATTGTAAGTTACGAACGTGAAGCTTATTTTTATGAACCGGGCAATGTACGTATCACACTTGACAGAAATATCCGTTCCGGAATATTTAACATTGATTTTCTTAATACGGATATATTGCGGATACCTGTAACGGAACAAATTACCATATTGGAAATAAAATACGATTCTTTTTTACCTGATATTGTACGAATGTCTGTACAGATTCCCGACAGGCAGGCATCGGCCTGCTCCAAATACGCCTTATGCCGGCGGTTTGACTAGAATTATTTTAGGAGGAACTCCATGACATTTCAGGATATTTTCAAATCAAGCTTCTTGGAAAATTTAGACGATATCTCTCTTTTAGATATGGCAATAGCAATGATTATCGCCTTTCTGCTTGGTTTATTTATCTTCTATATTTATAAAAAGACTTACAGCGGCGTAATGTACTCGGCAAGTTTCGGCATCACCCTCATCGCGTTATCCCTTATCACCACTTTGCTTATCATGACAGTAGTAAGCAATGTAGTTCTTTCGTTGGGTATGGTCGGAGCTTTATCCATAGTACGTTTCCGGGCCGCCATCAAAGAACCTTTGGATATCGCCTTCCTGTTCTGGTCAATAGCAGTCGGTATTGTATTGGCTGCAGGTCTGCTTACTCTGGCTGTATTCGGCAGTATTTTCATAGGTATCATACTTCTGATATTCTCCAAAAAGAAAACTGTCGATTCTCCATATATTCTTCTTATACATTGTGCCGACACTGAAACCGAGGAACAGGCCCGTAACTTTATAAGTTCTCACGTCAAACGTCTTAATCTTAAGAGTAAAAGTGTAACCGACGGCAATGTAGAACTTAATTATGAAGTTCGTTTAAAATCAGACAGCAGCGCATTTGTCAACGAACTGGAATCTATGCCGGGAGTGTCCGGCGTTGTATTAGTTTCATACAACGGAGATTATATGGGATAAAATATGATAGAGCATAAAAAAATAGATATAATCTGTATAGGAGCGGCTGTTTCAGCTGCTCTTATAACACTACTGCTGATACTCGGCTGCAATTTCGGTATTATCAATATCAGTGATGATTCCGAATACATTAATCGTCTTTTTGACGACAGCCGCGTACATGCCATCAATATAAACATTGATAATTGGGATGATTTTATAGCCGACGCCGAAAAAGAAGAATATGTAACGTGCGATATTCAAATAGACGGCGAAGAATTTTATAATGTCGGACTGCGGACGAAAGGAAACAATTCCCTTAGCCTGACAGAAGAATACGGCCTTTCACGTTACAGTCTGAAGCTTGAATTCGACAGATTTATAAAAGGCGGAAACTATTACGGACTTGATAAATTCTCCCTTGATGCTTCATTTCAGGACAACAGTTACCTGAAGACCTATATGGCCTACGACATGATGAGATTTATGGATATCCCGACGCCGCTCTGCAGCTATACAAACGTATCCGTAAACGGCGTCGACTGGGGACTTTTTCTTGCGATAGAGGAACCTGAAGAATCATTTGCCCGAAGAAATTTCGGCAGCAATCACGGACAGATATACAAACCTGATTATCGCTCGTTAAAAGACGAAAATGCCGATATTGCACTGAAATATATTGATGAAAATATTGAAAGTTATCCGGGAATTTTTGAAAATGCTAAACTGTTAACTACTGATGCCGATAAAAAACGTGTAATTGAAGCTTTGAAAACTCTGTCACTGTCAGAAGGCGCAGATCTTAAATCCGCTGTAAATGTCGATGAAGTTATAAGATATTTTTCTGTTCAGGTCTTTGTAATGAACTGGGACAGCTATTTAGGACATACATCTCACAATTACCTGCTGTATGAAGAAAACGGTATACTCAGCATTCTTCCATGGGATTACAATCTTGCTTTCGGAACATATGCTCTGGGAATGACCGATCCGATAAAAGATCCGAACATTATTCTCAACTATCCCATAAATACACCCGCTGAAGGCAGTGTAATGCTGAACAGACCGCTGTATCATAATTTAATGAAGAACAACGAATACTTCAGTCTGTATCATGAATACTTTAATAAACTTATCTCTGAATACTTTGAAAGCGGAAAGTTTGAAGCCGTGCTTCGAAAAACACAAAAAATGATATCTCCGTTTGTAAAGAATGATCCGACAGCCTTCTGTTCATATGAAGATCACCTGATTGCAGCAGATACACTTGAACGTATATG
>CASDUB010000160.1 GCA_949283905.1 uncultured Lachnospiraceae bacterium
GTATTTGCGGCAAAAAGTCTTAACAGCGTTCTGGATGAGCTGATAGGATTGTACTGCGAGGAAAATCCCGGAGTTGTTTTTGAAACAAATTACGACAGCTCAGGGAATCTCATGACTCAGATAATTGAGGGAGGCGCATCATGCGACGTGTTTTTTTCGGCTGATGAAAAACAGATGAATCAGCTTGAAAAAGAAGGCTTTGTTGTTGACGGAACAAGGGAAAATATAGTCAACAATCAGGTATGTGTAGTGACCTACAAGGGAAGCGGTACAAAAGTAACGGGACTTGAAGATTTGGACAAAGCACAGTCGCTGGCGATAGCATCGGGTTCAGTGCCGGTCGGAAAATATACGAGACAGGCTCTTGTAAACGTCGGGATCCTGCCTGAGACGGAAGACGTCTCAAAGATAACGTCGGAAGAGATCTCGGAAGCTTTCGGAGGCGTAAGCATAAATGAATGCTCAAATGTCGGCGCGGCAGCATCTTCGATCGCCGAGCATTCAAATGAAGCCGGTACCGTATATTATTCGGATACATTCGGATATGAGGAAGCACTGGAAATAATCGAAATCGTTCCCTATGAGCTGACGGGAAATGTTATTTATCCTGCCGCACAGATCAAAAATGACACGACGGATGATGCGTGCAAAGAAGCGGCGGCAGATTTTATTTCATTCTTAACATCTGATGAAGCTAAAGAAGTTTTCGAAGCTTATTGCTTTGATGTATCGGGGGTAAATAAATGACAGAGTTTTTGGAAAGCCTGGATTGGAGTCCTTTGATTATTTCACTTAAAACAGGAACGGCGGCTGCCGTTATCTGTTTTTTTCTTGGACTTTTTGCGGCGGCAAAGGTTATGAAAGCAGGACCACGCATAAGAGCGGTATTTGACGGTGTATTTACGCTGCCAATGGTGATTCCGCCGACGGCGGCGGGATTTTTTCTTTTGCTGTTATTCAGCAAAAAACGTCCGCTCGGTATGTTCCTGTTTGAAAATTTTAACATATCTGTAGTACAGACATGGCTGGGATGCGTTATCGCCGCGTCGGTTATAGCGTTTCCTCTGATGTACCAAAATGCCAGGGCGGCTTTTGAACAGGTGGACCGCGATGTGATATTTGCCGCAAGGACCCTCGGGCTTTCGGAAAGAAAGATATTTTGGAAGATCATTGTTCCAATCGCGTGGCCGGGGCTTTTATCAGGTGCAATTCTTACTTTTGCCAGAGCCTTGGGCGAATACGGGGCGACTTCTATGCTGGCGGGAAACATTGCCGGAAAGACCGGAACAGTTTCTCAGAAGATAGCGATGGTAATGCAGGACGGAGATTATAAGCTCGCAGGATTTTGGACAATCGTCGTAGTTGTGATAGCTTTTGCCGTTATAGTCGCAGTGAATCTTATATTCGGCAAAAAAAGAAATCAAAAGAGGAATCATAAATGAATTTATATGTGGATATCCGAAAAAGAACGGGAGATTTCAATCTCGACGTGACTTTTGAATGCGGCGGCGGAACACATGCCGTATTGGGAGCGTCGGGATGCGGAAAAAGCATGACGCTTAAGTGTATAGCAGGAATAGAGACTCCCGATGAGGGAGTCATAATTTTGAATAATAAAGTGTTGTATGATTCAAAAAAGAAGATAAATCTCCCGCCGCAAAAAAGAAATACGGGATATATGTTCCAGGATTACGCATTGTTTCCGAACATGACAGTAAGAAAAAATATAGAGATCGCGGCCAAAGGAAAAACAGTTGAAAAAAGTTATTTTTCACGTTTTCATCTCGACGGACTTGAAGAATTATATCCGCATCAGCTGTCGGGAGGACAAAAGCAGAGGACGGCGATGGCGCGGATGCTTGCGGCTCATCCGGAGATGATAATGCTCGACGAGCCCTTTTCCGCCCTTGACAGTCATTTAAAGTGGAAACTTGAAAAAGAAGTAAAACAGATTCTGGAGGAGCTTAATACCATAGCGCTGTTTGTTTCCCATGACAGAGACGAGGTTTACAGGCTATGCGATACTATCGGAGCCATGGAAAACGGAAGGCTTAAGGAACTGTCGCCTGTAAAAGAGTTTTTCAAAAATCCGAAAACAAAAGCGGCCGCTATGTTATCGGGCTGCAAAAATATAGCGAAAGCTGAGCGTACGGGAAAAAACCGTATATTTGTTCCGGACTGGAATGTTGAACTTGAAACGGAAAAAGAAGTTCAGGATGATATCGGATATGCAGGCATAAGGGCGCACTATCTTGAACCGACGGATGAAATTGAAGGAAAAAACACTTTCATAATAGAAGACGTTGAAATAAACGAAGATCCTTTCGAATGGAATCTTTCTTTCAGATGCGCCGGCGGGACGCAGTGCCTGCAGTGGAGGGTGAGCAAGGAGGTTTGGGATCCGGATTGCGGATCAGTGCCGAAGGCGTTCAAAATATCTCCGGAAAACATACTGATTTTGAAATAAAAGGCCATAAATGCAAGTTTGAAACTAAAAAAATTCATTTTTGGCTGTATTTGCCTTGACACGGGTATTCTTATGTGTTAGGTTACAGAACAGTACTGTAAACATAAACATAAGAAGAGTTTTTTTGAACTAAGGGAGAAATGATATGTGGGCAGCTGATAAATGGAAAGATTATCAGATCATAGATACTTCATCGGGCGAGAAACTTGAAAGATGGGGAAAATACATTTTGCTCAGACCCGATCCTCAGGTCATATGGAAAACGCCTAAAAGAAGCCCCGAATGGAAAAAGCTCAACGCGCATTATCACAGAAGCGCGAAGGGCGGAGGCGAATGGGAGTTTTTTGATCTTCCGGACGAATGGAGTATTCATTACGGAGAACTTACATTTAAATTGAAACCGTTCAGTTTTAAGCATACGGGCCTGTTCCCCGAACAGGCGGTAAACTGGGACTGGATGAGCGAAAAGATCAAAAATGCAGGAAGACCGATAAAAGCCCTTAATCTTTTTGCTTACACGGGAGGAGCGACGCTGGCCATGGCTCATGCGGGCGCAAGCGTTACCCATGTGGACGCTTCAAAAGGAATGGTAGGATGGGCTAAAGAAAATGCCGCCGCATCAGGCCTTGAGGATAAACCGATCAGATGGCTCGTGGACGACTGCAGAAAATTTGTTGAACGAGAGATCAGAAGAGGAAACAAATACGACGCCATTCTCATGGATCCTCCGTCATACGGAAGAGGACCTAAAGGCGAGATATGGAAAATGGAAGATTCTATTTATGAGTTTCTTCAGCTTACGGAACAGATACTCAGCGACGATCCGCTTTTCTTCCTTATCAATTCATATACGACAGGACTTGCTCCGGCGGTTCTCGAATATCTTCTTACAACCGTGTTAAAAAACAGAAAAGGTCATGCCGAAGCGCAGGAGATAGGACTTCCTGTAAAGGAAACAGGACTCATACTTCCGTGCGGAGCGTGCGGAAGATGGCAGGCGGACTGAAAAAACAATGATAATAAATCAGGGGCTTTTGACCCCAATATCAATTTAATTTTAATATAAGAAAGAGGTATACAGAAATGACACCATACGCACAGAGATCAACAGAAGAACTGACAGCATTAAGAGATAAGCTTCAGGAGGAATACGAGAAGATCAAAGCACAGGGTCTTACTTTCAATATGTCAAGAGGAAAACCGTCACCGGCACAGCTTGATATTTCAGAGGGACTCCTTTCAGCCGTTTCATCAACAGACGAATGTTTCGCCGAAGACGGAACGGACTGCAGAAACTACGGAGAGCCTGCAGGCATTTACGAAGCGAGAAAACTTATGGGCGATATGGCGGGTGCGCCTGCTGAAAATGTTATCGTATGCGGCAACGCCAGCCTTCCGATAATGTTCGATACAGTAGCAAGATCATTTACACACGGCGTATGCGGAAGCACACCATGGTCAAAGCTTGACAAAGTAAAATTCCTCTGCCCGGTTCCGGGATATGACAGACACTTTGCAGTTACTGAGTTTTTCGGAGTTGAGATGATCAATATCCCTATGACAGAGACAGGCCCTGATATGGATATGGTAGAAGAGCTTGTATCAAAAGACGAAGCGATCAAGGGAATATGGTGCGTACCTAAATATTCAAATCCTCAGGGAATTTCATACAGCGACGAAACAGTGAGACGCTTTGCGGCTCTTAAACCTGCCGCTGAAGATTTCAGGATCTTCTGGGACAACGCGTACGGCGTTCATCATCTTTATGATGAAGAGAGCAAACAGGATAAGATCTTAAACATTCTTGAAGAATGTGAAAAAGCAGGAAATCCTGATATGGTATACATCTTTGTTTCAACATCAAAGATCAGCTTTGCGGGAGCAGGAATAGCAGCGATCGCATCTTCAAAGAAAAACATCGATTTCATCAAGAAATATATGGGATTCCAGACGATCGGACATGATAAGATGAATCAGCTTCGTCATGTGAGATTCTTCAAGAACTTTGACGGAATCAAAGAGCAGATGAAAAAACACGCAGCTCTTTTAAGACCTAACTTTGAAACTGTAGGAAACGCTCTCGAAAGAGATCTCGGCGGTCTTGAGATCGGAAGCTGGATCATGCCGAGGGGAGGATATTTTATACATTTCGAGTCTCTTAACGGATGCGCTAAGGAAATAGTTAAAATGGCTAAAGAAGCAGGTCTTGTTATGACGGAAGCCGGAGCTACATATCCGTACCACAAAGATCCTAATGATTCAAGCATCAGAATCGCTCCGAGTATGTCTACGCCGGCAGAACTTGAAAAAGCTTCTGAGATCTTTACATTATGCGTAAGAATCGCAAGCATTAATAAACTGTTGGCAGAAAGAGCATAAGGTAGTATAATATCTGCGAGTGTTAACTTTCACAGATGTAGTTGAAGATAAAACAGGAGTGGATATTTTGAAAAAAATTTCTAAGAACGGTATTGTTGTAATTATTATAGTTCTTGCGGCGATCGCAGGAGTTGCAACGGTATATTTTATAGGAAAAAACAACTATAAAGACAAGTTTTTTCCGGGAACGACCATAAACGGATGGGACTGCTCGGGAGAAACTGTCGAAGAGGTAAAGGCTAATCTTCAGGATGAAGTTGAACAGTATACTCTTACGATTGTCGAAAGAGGCGGAAATGTCGAAGAGATAACCGGAAAAGAACTGGGTCTTGTATACGAAGACAACGGCGAAGTTGACGCAATATTTGAAAGCCAGAACAGCTCGCTTTGGTTCATGAATCTCGGAGGAAACGACTATACTGTAGAAACGGCGTTTCAATTTGAAAACTTAAATCTTTCAAAGACAGTAAATAAGCTGGACTGTTTCAAAGAGGAAAATGTTGTTGAGCCTCAGGACGCCGTTATCTCATATCAGGACGGAGCTTATGTTATTATTCCTGAAACAGAGGGAAACAAGCTTAACAAGGATATGGTATACGAAGCTGTCAAAACTGCCGTTAAGCAGTCTGAAGAGAGCATAAATCTCGAAGAGATCGGTGCGTATATACAGCCGACAAAAAGAAGCACGGACGAATCTCTCAACAATCAGGTCAATCAGCTCAATCTTATGCTTAGCGCATCCCTTACATATGACTTTGTCGATTCAAAGTGGGTATGCGACAGGGAAGTTATTTACAGCTGCATACAGGATGACGGCACCGGAACCTTGAATCTCAACAGAGACGCCTTATATCAGTGGGTGGCGGATATGGCCTACGAGACAGACACATTCGGTCTTAAACATAAGTTCATGACTTCATACGGAGTTGAAATTGAGCTTGAAGCAGGAGGAGATTACGGATGGTGTATAGATAAAGACGCCACGACGGATGCCCTTTATCAGTATATAACGGCAGGTCAGAACGCCGTTATCCAACCTGAATATCTCTATACGGCTTTGGACAGATCGTCGAATGATATAGGCGACACATATGTGGAGGTCTGTATTGAGGATCAGACGCTGTGGTGTTATTACGATGGCGAGCTTATAACTACTACGCCTGTTATAACGGGAAACGAGTCGCTGGGATATAATACTCCGTCGGGAAGCGTTTGGGCCATTGACGGAAAGAAAGATGACTGGACTTTTACTCATTTTCCTGATTCGCATTCTGATTTCTGGATGCCGTTTAACGGCGAGTGCGGACTTCATGACGCGACATGGCGACCCATAGAGACTTATACGAAGACAGAGTTTAAAACAAACGGAAGTCACGGCTGTGTAAATATGCCGTACGAACCGATGAAAAAGATCTATGAATATATGGAGATCGGATATCCCGTAGTCGTTTATTATTCGGTTGATCAGGTTGCGGGACCGGGACCGACTCAGGAACTTATCGCCGGATGATCGGTAATTCAGATCGGAGGAAAGTTTGGAAGTAAACTTCCAAATCTACCATCATTGACGCGGCAAGCGCGTCAGAAAGAGGAAAATATGAAGATTGTAGTTTTGGCCGGAGGAACAAGCACTGAAAGAGCCATTTCAATAGTATCGGGAACAGAAGTTGCAGCGGCGCTTCAGGGAAGAGGACATCAGGTCTTTCTTCTTGATGTTTTCTGCGGATGTTCCGATGAAGAAGCGGAAAATGCTTTTACAAAAGAGTGCGATATTGCGTCTGTTGTCAGAAAGATGGAAGAAAACAGCAGGAACATCAAAGAAATTATAAAAAGCCGCCGCGAGTTCATAGGACCGAATGTTATTGAAACTTGTCAGAAGGCTGATATCGTGTTTATGGCGCTTCACGGTGCAAACGGCGAGGACGGAAAGATTCAGGCTGTTTTCGACCTGTTCGGCATCAGATATACGGGAACCGACTATTTAAGCAGCGCTATAGCTATGGATAAGGGACTTACAAAGCAGTTCTTTAAATGGAACAATGTTCCTACGCCGAAAGGCTCGATGATCAAAAAGGGAGATATCGATATCTCGTACAAGCAGTTTGACATTGATCTTCCTGTTATTGTAAAACCATGCTGCGGAGGATCGAGTGTCGGAGTTACCGTTGCTTATACAAACGAGGAATACACGGAAGCTCTTAAAGAAGCCTTTTACTATGAAGACAAGGTTATTGTAGAAGAGTATATCAATGGCAGAGAGTTTTCTGTGGCGGTGATCGATAACAAGCCGTATCCGATAGTTGAGATAGCTCCGATCAAAGGATTTTACAACTACGAAAATAAATATAAAGCAGGTTCCACTGTGGAGACATGTCCGGCAAGGATCTCGGATGAGCTTACCGCGAAGATGCAGAAGATGGCCGTAGACGGAGCGAAGGCTCTCGGAATAACGGGATACTGCAGACTTGATTTCATGATGGACGAAAACGAAGAGATATATTGTCTTGAAGCCAATACTCTTCCGGGCATGACGCCGACAAGCCTTATACCTCAGGAAGCGGCGGTGCTCGGCATCAGTTTCCCGGAACTTTGCGAAAAACTTTTAGGACTTTCACAGTGAGAATAAAATTATGATTTCATTAAAACTTTCAGAAATTCAGCAGGCCTGCGGCGGAGAGCTTCACGGCAATAAAGATGCTGAAATAACAAGTATAACTACCGACAGCAGAGCTGCCAAAGAAGGCAGTCTTTTTGCTGCGATAGCAGGAGAAAGAACAGACGGTCATAATTACATAGAAGCTGCCACACGACTCGGTGCGGCAGCTGTTCTATGTGAAAAAAGACCGCAAAATACAGAAATATCGTATATCCTGACGGGCTCGACACTTAAAGCTCTTCAGGATATTGCTGCATATATGCTTATTAAAAAAAATATCATAAGAGTGGGGATCGGAGGCAGCGTAGGAAAGACAAGCACTAAAGAGGCTGTCGCTTCCGTTTTGGAACAGAGATTCTCTGTTTTGAAGACGCAGGGCAATTTTAACAATAATCTCGGCGTTCCTCTTACTGTTTTTAATCTTGAAGAAGAAAATGAAGCGGCGGTTATCGAGATGGGAATCGATGATTTCGGTCAGATGGATGAACTGGCTTCGATCGTGCGTCCGAATATCTGCGTGCTTACAAATATAGGAGACTGTCATCTTGAAAATCTCGGAGACAGAAACGGTGTGCTCAGAGCAAAAACAGAGATGTTCAATTATCTTAAAGAAGGCGACAGCATCGTTCTAAACGGCGATGATGAACATCTTTCGACAGTTAAATGTGTAAAAGGCATTAAACCTGTATTTTTCGGACTGAAGCCGGAAAATGACTTCTATGCCGACAATATTTCCGATATGGGCCTTAACGGCAGCAGATGTGAAATTCATACTCCGGACGGAACATTTGGCGTACATATTCCGAAGCCGGGCATACATATGGTTTACAATGCGCTGGCGGCGACGGCGGCAGGACGTATTTTGGAATTAAGCTTTGAAGAGATACAAGCGGGAATAGAAGGCCAGGAGAATGTTTCGGGCAGATTTAATATTATAAACGAAAACGATATCTGTATAATAGATGACTGCTACAACGCAAATCCGATGTCGATGAAAGCGTCCCTTGAAGTCTTAAGTAAAGCGGATACAAGAAAAATTGCCGTTTTAGGCGATATGGGAGAGCTGGGCGAAAATGAAGTTAAGCTTCATGAACAGGTAGGCGATAAGGCCGCCTCCCTTGATATCGACGTGCTGATGACTATAGGAACCCTCAGCAAAAACATAGCGAAAGCGGCGATGAAAAATCCAAATATAAAAGTTGTGATGTTTGATGACCGGGAAGGTTTTTATAAAAAAGCCGGCGATCTGATCAAAAAAGGAGATACCGTTCTTGTAAAAGCATCTCACTTCATGAAATTTGATGAGATCGTTAAATACTTAAGAGAAACAGCGCTGGACAACTGAGCTGAAAAATAGCATAATAATTCGTAATATCATTATTAATAAAACATTAAGGGAAAGCAGGTAAATCAAATATGAAATTACTGTCGGTAGCAGTTCCTTGTTATAATTCCGAGGCATATATGGATAAGTGTATAGAGTCTCTGCTTTCGGGCGGAGAGGATGTCGAGATACTTATCATCGACGACGGTTCGACAAAAGACAGAACGGCAGAGATCGCCGATGAATATGCCGCAAAATATCCGACTATCATAAGAGCTATCCATCAGGAGAATAAAGGTCACGGCGGAGCCGTAAATACAGGTATCGCCAATGCGACAGGCGTTTACTTTAAAGTAGTGGACAGCGACGACTGGGTTGACGAGGGCGCTTTTAAGAGGATCATAAAGACTCTTGACGAGCTTGTCAGAGGACCGGAGACAGTCGATCTTTTTCTTGCGAATTATGTATATGAGAAAGTAGGACAGAAGAAAAAACGTATCATGCGTTTCCTGAAGAATTTTCCTCAGGACAGAGTATTCAAATGGGACGAGATGAAACCGCTGGATGCGGCTCATTATGTTCTGATGCACAATATAATCTTGAGGACGGCTCTTATACGTGAGTCAGGGCTTGTTCTTCCGGAGCATACGTTTTATGTAGACAATATTTTTGCCTTTGTTCCGATGTATAAAGTAAAAACCCTTTATTATACCAATGAAAATCTTTACAGGTATTATATCGGACGTGACGATCAGTCTGTAAACGAGCAGGTTATGATGTCAAGGATCGATCAGCAGATAAAAGTTACAAATATTATGATCGATCATATGAAAGAGGTACAGAAGTCGGTTAAGGGAAGATGCAAAGAGTATATGATTCACAACCTCGGAATCATAATGGTCGTAACATCTATCATGCTGATAAGGATCGGAACGCCTGAGGCGCTTCAGATGAAAAAAGAGATATGGAAGCGTTTTAAACAGGACACGCCGGAAAGTTATAAGAAACTCAGACATACGCTTTTGGGAAGCGCGATGCATCTTCCCGGCAAAGTGGGCAGAAGCCTTACTGTTTACGGATATAAGATCGCAAATAAGGTATACGGATTTAACTGATTTTTATGATTGGATTAAATGACATATGAGGATCGGAAGCGGATACGACGTTCATAAACTTACGGAAAACAGAAAATTGATACTCGGCGGAGTTGATATCCCGTTCGAAAAAGGACTTCTCGGGCATTCCGACGCGGATGTGCTCCTTCATGCGATAATGGATGCGCTGTTGGGAGCCGCCGCGCTTCGCGATATCGGATATCACTTTCCGGATACGGACAGCAGATATAAAGGCATATCAAGCTTAAAGCTTTTAAAAGAAACCGGAAATATGATCAGGGGAAAAGGTTTTAAGATAGTAAATATCGACGCTACGATAATTGCTCAGAGACCTAAGCTTAAAGATCATATTGAAAAGATGATCGAAAATATCGCCTCTGCGCTTGAAATCAGCGCTTCGTGCGTGAATGTAAAAGCTACAACGGAGGAAGGACTCGGATTTACGGGTGAAGGATTGGGCATAGCAGCCTCTGCCGTATGTCTTATCGACTGACATAAATATCTGCTTACCGGACAATTAACACAGACTTAAATATTTACAAGGGAATTAATCATATGAGATTTTATAATACATTAACCAGAAAAAAAGAAGAATTTGTACCTATTACACCGGGTAAGGTATCCATGTATGTATGCGGCCCTACCGTGTACAATCTTATCCATATAGGAAATGCGAGACCTATGATCGTATTCGATACTTTAAGAAGATATCTTGAGTATAAAGGATACGAGGTCAATTATGTTTCAAATTTTACCGACGTTGACGACAAGATAATAAAAGCCGCAAATGAGGAGGGCGTAGATCCGGAAGTTATTTCGACAAGATATATTGCCGAATGCAAAAAGGATATGGAGGCAATGAACATCAAGCCTGCTACGACTCACCCGCTGGCGACTAAAGAGATAGGCGGCATGATCAAAATGATCAAAACCCTCATCGACAAAGGGTATGCTTATGAATCTGACGGAACGGTGTATTTCAGAACCAGAAAATTCGATGAATACGGAAAACTTTCACATAAGAATATAGAAGACCTTGAAAGCGGACACAGAAAAGAAAAAGAAGCCATAAAGGTAACGGGTGAAGAGCAGAAAGAAGATCCCCTTGATTTTGTGCTGTGGAAACCGAAAAAAGAAGGAGAGCCTTTCTGGAAATCTCCATGGTCCGAGGGACGTCCGGGATGGCATATAGAATGTTCCGTTATGGCGGGCAAATATCTCGGAAAGACTATAGATATTCACGGAGGCGGAGAGGATCTTGTATTCCCGCATCATGAAAACGAGATAGCTCAGAGCGAATGCTGCAACGGAGTTCCGTTTGCCCGTTTCTGGCTTCATAACGCGTTTTTACAGATAGATAAACAGAAAATGAGCAAATCTCTTGGAAACTTCTTTACTGTAAGGGAGATCTGTAACGAATACAGCGGACAGGTTCTGCGTTTCTTTACTCTTACGGCTCATTACAGAAGTCCGCTCAATTTTGCAAGAGAGATAATGCAGTCTGCGGCAAATTCTCTTGAGAGAATACTTACGGCGGCAGAAAAATTGAGAAGCGTTATTTCGGCTGCAAAAGACGGAGAACTTACAAAAGATGAGCAGGAAAAGCTTGAGGAGATGAAGGCTTTCAGAAATAAATTCGAGGAAGCCATGGATGACGATATAAACACAGCCGATGCTATCACGGCGATATTTGATCTTGTCAAATTCGCCAATGTCGAAGTTACGTCAGAAGGAACAAAGGCGTTTGCCGCTGCCGTACTCGATGAACTTACTCAGCTCTGCGATATA